>NZ_FXBA01000010.1 GCF_900177705.1 Fibrobacter sp. UWB15 | reverse complement strand
TAAAGTCTTGGTCCCGTTAATCACGTTCGTATTATTGACTATTCCAAGAAATCTCTTGGACCCGTCACTAAGCACATCTCCGATTCCTTCAATCTTCCCGGCGGCCTCGCGGGCCTCCGTCTCGCGTTCGTTTGGGCTTGAACCCTTTCGTTCGCGGGTGAGGCCAATTATAGAACTTTACGCCGTGTCCGTCAAGGGGTTAAGGCAAAAAATTTCACTTTTTTTTCGATTTTTTTGAAATAACGGTATTCCGCCCATGCGCGACACAATCTATCAACACACTATAAACATAATTATGGAAACGCCGCTAGCAAAAAACCGTTTTGCCCTTCATAAAAGGCATTTAAAGAACACTAAAGCTCGATAGTCATACCGCAGCGCATCTGTTCGGCGCGGTCGCCCAGAACTTCGTGCAGGATTTCAAACGCACGATTTCCGGTGCAGTGCCCGGTATAAATCTTTTGGACATCCAATTCGCGCAGGCGCTCGGCAAAGGCGCGCACGACTTCATCTTTATAGCGGAACAAATGGAATCCGCCGAGAATCGCATAAATCTTTTGGCCGGGGAACGTAGCCTCAATCTCTTTTACGATATTATCTGCGCCACCGTGGCTGCAACTGTTCATGACAAATAAGCCCTTAGGCGTATCGAATACGAGACTTTGTTCGTGATCAAAACTATCATAGCGATACTTGCCGTTTTCTTTAACAGAAAGATGCGCTCGCTCGCCAATCGCAGAGAGGCCCGGTGTCTTATGCGGCACCAGGTAAACATTAGGCGCAATCTGCATATCGCCTTCAGCAAAGCAGATGCGGTCGGCAAAGCGCTTTAAAAAGCCCTTGTGAATTCCAATGTATTCGTGGTAAGTAAATCGGCCCAGCAATTTGTGTGTATGGTAGCAATTTTCGCCCGCACCCTTGCGCAAATAAAAAGGAGCAGTCTTGTTCGCATGAAAGAACTTAGCCATGCCATCGCTATGGTCAAAATGTGCGTGACTCAAAATACCTATATCAATCTTCGAAAGGTCCACGCCCATCACGCCCGCGTTTTTCGCGAACAAATGCGACGCTCCCGTATCAAGCAGGTAACGTTTGCCCTCGAATTCCACATACACCGACAAACCCCATTCGCCAAAGAGCTTGCGGAAGCCACAACAACTAGCAATGTTATCTATCAGGACCTGAATCTTCATATTACAAAAACCGGATTATTCGCAGTCAAGACAGGTCCATTCAACAACACCAGAACCGTAGTTATTAAAACGAGCGCGAGTGTAGCTTTCGATATCTATCAAGAATCCGATTTTGCCTGCATTCTTGGTGCAGCAACCATCGCAGTCGCTATCGGCGCACTTGTCGTAAACTACGGCATCAATCGTGTAGCCACCCTTGCGAAGTCTAAAGGTCTTTAATTTGTACGTATCCCAGTCTTTTTCATGAATGGCGATAATGTTATGTTCGCTAACCCATTCTTCGGTCTGCTGATCTTCGAGACCTGCAAACCAACCCGCCCAGGTGCAGCCATTATAGTCTTCACATTCTTCGCTGCCGGGTTCCGGCCAAGATGTATACCATGTAAGGGCCGCCCTATTCCATACAGTATCCGCAGAAGATTCGCTAGATTCGATTTCGGAGCTTGATTCCGGCGCCATTTCTGTGCTACTTGATTCCGGAACAGCTTCGGAGCTACTCGAAACGGCTTCTCCAGAACTGCTAGAAACAACTTCGGAACCGCCGAGTTCCTGGGCAGAAGAACTTTCCGGTGCTGGCGAACTAGAATTATCGTCACTGCATGCGGCGAGCAAAGCAAGCGCAAGAATTGCACTTCCTAAATAAAATTTCATTGAGCCTCCTTTTTGCCCAAGCGCTCTTTAAAGTAGTTTTCCGTCGCTAAAGGCGTTGCCTACGCGGCGTTCCATCACGTAGTATCCATGGCCTGCAGAATCGTAGCACACCGGCGCGAGCTTTTCAACTGAGAGCTTGCCGGATTCATCGAGTACGGAATCGTCGACAGACACATTCACGATTTCCCCGAGCAAAAGTTCCGAATCTTCGTTGTAGCTTACGAACTTGCATTCCAATGCGAGCGGAAGTTCCGCAATCAGCGGGGCATCCACATGAGCGCTCTTGACAGAGGTCAGGCCCGAATGAGCAAACTTGTCGGCGACCTTATTGCCCGACGTAATTCCCAAGTAATCGATTGCCTTGATGTTCTTTGCCGTCGCCATGCTCACGGTAAACGCCTTGCGGGCCAAAATATTCGGCATGGTCTTATGGCTGTGCGCCACGTAAATAGCCACCTGGTTTGTATCGCTAATGGAGCCCCAAGCGGCCACCATGGCATTCGTAGAACCGTCTTCGTTATACGTCGCAATCACCAAGGTAGGCTGCGGGTACAAGTAAGCTTTAACACCGAGATCTTTACGCATTGTTTACTCCTTTTAAGTTCTTGATTTACAAGATATAAAAATTTTCTGATTTCATCGCTATTTTTCTCTATAACACAAAGTGTGTTATTTAGAATCAAAAACTTGAATTAACCGGCTAAAAATCGGCGATTTTCGTAAAATTCAGCGATTTTTGTGTTATAAGAACATTGACTTTTGTAATTGCAGAATCTAGTTTTATAAATATGAAGTCGGTCCTCGAATACAGAGATTACCACGCATTTATGCAGGATTACTACGATTCCCGCAAAAAAAGCGGAGCATTTTCGTGGCGTGAATTCAGCAAGAATGCCGGTTTTTCGTCTTCAAACTACCTGAAACTGGTTTGCATGGGCAAAAGCAAACTGAGCAAGGTCAAAACAGCCCAAGTTGCCAAAGCCATGGGGTTGATTGGTCACGAAGCCGAATACTTTGAGCAACTCGTTATTTTCGGAAATGCCATAAAGGATAGCGTCAAAAAAACAGCTTTCTTGGAAATGTCAAGGATTGCCCAAGAGCACAAGGTTCGCGTTATCGATAGCGATGCATTCCAGTACTACGAATCCTGGAAATACCCCGTCATTCGTGAACTTGCCCCCATGATGCCCGACGCTCAGCCACGAAAAATCGCCGACGAATGCAAAGAGTATGTTTCGGCTGAAGAGATCCGCGACATTCTCGCTTTCTTAGTGAAAGCAGGATTCCTCAAGAAAGACGGCGATAAAGTCTATTCGCAAACTGAAAAAGCAGTCGTCGGTTCGCCAGAAGCCCTCCCGATCGCCATTCGCGAAATGCACAAGGAAATGGGCAGCATGGCCGTGCGTGCAGTAGACCGATACAACGCAAGCGAGCGCTACTTTACTGGAATGACGATCGGTGTTAACGAAGAAACCTATTCACGAATTGTTGACGAAATCAACATTTGCGCCAAGAAGATTGCCGCCATCGCAAACGAAAGCGACAACCTAAATCAAGTCTACGGATTGAATTTTCAACTTTTCCCTTTCACAAATAAGATTGAAGGAGAAAGCCATGCTTAACATTAAACAAAATTTCTACATGGCGGGAGCAATTGCCCTTATTGCGCTGGCAGCCTGCTCCTCGGACAGCCCTACCACTGCGGGCTCCACGACTATTCCGAATGCGACCGCCGAAAACAGCAGTTCTTCGAACAAGGTGACAACAAGTTCCTCGGACAACGCAATTACTAGTTCGGCAGACGAAGAAATCAACAGCAGTTCTTCGAATAACGAAGCAATTGCAAAACAGGACATCGTTTTCACCACATCGGTTACGGCAAGAAAGAAAATCGCCCAAGGCGAAGTCGTTGTTTACGGTGATGAAAATGGAGCGCACGCATCCTGTTCTGCCGGTAAATACGCTAGCACAAAAGAATACGACGCCAAAATCAGCATTGCAGATGGCAAAACTACAGAAAGAACTCTGTGGCTAAGAAACTTTGGTGATGCATGCAAGGATATTTTAAAATCATTTAAGGAATCATGCTCTATTGGAAAGACTGTTGTCTCACAGGATGCCGCATGCAACGACAACGGCAATTTAAAGGTATTCTGTTTCGCAACGAATACAGATAGTATAGGTGATTTTAATGTCATCATAGAGGATTTTACAAAACAATCCAACGAAATTTGCGGCAGTATAGCCGACGGCGTAGACTCAACAGAATATGACCTGCCGGTATCGGAACCCGACTCCAACATCAAGGCAAATTCAGACAGAAAATTCATCATTGCGCCCAACACCGAAAACCTAGAGGTCTCCGATGAAGAGCGAACAATCTTGGACAGCCTTGCAAAAGCTTTTCCGCAAAAATCCACGACAGACCCAATTGATGGAATGACGCGTTTCATCAATTACGACGCGCAATATAATTTCACAACGCCAAAAGAAAGATACACTATCCCCGAAGAAGACGATCCCAATTTCTGCACAATTGAGGAGTATAAAGAGGAAACTGGTTTGATTCGTTCAGTAATCACCAGTTCATTTAGAACTCTTCAAACGACTATGCTTCTCACCTCTGACAATTCTATCGCTTATTTGGCGTATGGCGAAATCGGCTCTTCCGTAGAAACGGTCAAGAATTTATTCCAGGCAGAATGCGAAGCGAATAATGGATCTTTCTATGACTACTATCCTTATGCGGAAAAGGTCGCTGTAGCATGTGCGGTAAAGAATTTTACAGGCATTCCTTTCGAGACAATTGTCAGCGAACAGCAAAGCCTGTGCGATAACGATTACAAAAACTTTTAAAGCTAAAAATCCTTTAGTTACCTAGAGCCTTCCCTCAGTCTGAACGCCACGCAGGCAATATCGACCACACGCGGGAGGCTCATTTCGCGGCTCATGCCCTGCGGCAGATTGCGGAAGCCCACGTTCTGGATTTTTTCGTAAAGTTTCCGGATAGTCGCGGCGACAGAATCAGCGCTAGCATCGGACGATTCCGAATTGCTGGCGGCGTTCTGCAGCAGGTTCAAAAGCACAAAGCCCGCACCCAAGCGCTGTTGCTTGTCGACAAGCGTGTTGAGGCGCGAAGTGTCGGACACCAGGAACCCAATTTGCAACAAAGTATCGCCCGAAAGTTTTACCTTGACTTGGCGCTCGACCGCAGAGGTGGGGCGCACAGATTTTTGCAAAGGTTGTATGTAGCCTACAAACGGGCGCGCGCTTGAGACCGCGACTGTAGACTGTTGCGATTCCGGCGACTGCGAAGACTTTGCGCATTCGGCCTTGTAGTTTGCCATGATGACGATATTGTCGGCAAGGTCGAGGTAGTCGCCGCAGGCACCTGCCACCAGAATAAAGCTGTAGCCCTGCGCCGAAATTTCACGAATGCGGTCAGTCAAGGGAATCAGCGGTTCGCGGTCATCGCCCAAGAGCTTGCGCACGCGAATGTCGCGAATCAAGAAGTTCACCGCCGAGGAATCTTCGTCGATCAAGAAAGTGCCAGCCCCCGCTTCCATAGCCTCGAGCAAGTTCGCGGCTTCGCTTGTTGAGCCCGACGCCGAAAGCGTATTGAAATTCTTAGTGGAAACGCCGCCCGGCAAGTCACGTACGAACATCGACAAGTCTGTACCGCGCACGCTGCGGCCGTCTTCGACGCCCACACGGAGTGCAGATTCATCAATCACGATTCCTTCGCGGCCGTCGCCCGGAATATGCGGGTAGACCGCGCGGGTCAAGGCCTGCAACAACGTCGACTTTCCATGGAAGGCACCACCTGTTATCACGGTGATTCCCTTCGGGATTCCCATGCCGCGAATTTCGCGACCGCACACGTTCAAAGTCACCGCCATTTGTTCGGGAGCGGTAAACGGCACCGCGCCTTCGAGTGGCAATTCGCTCAAGCCCGATGCTCGCGGAAGCATGGCACCGTCGGGCACAAAAGCACACAACCCACGGGTTTCAAGTTCGGCAAGAATCGCCTTGCGTTCAGCGAGCACGCGGTAATAATCTTGCAAAACCGATTCATCGGACTTGCTGTAATAAAGCCCCGCCGACACCAAGTCCGGCAAAACCATCGTCAAAATTTCGGCAGCGGCTTCGGCCTGAATCTTGCGGCCCTCGCCCGGGAGCCTTACCTGCAGACACGCCCGGAGTTCGCCGTTATCGATCCACAGTGAATTTCGCACCAGCATCTCGGGTCCAGCCGTATCGAATACGATTGCGCCGTCCTTATCGGGATACTTTTCTTTAACCAGTCGCGAAAGCTTGCGGTGCAAGAAATCGCTCAACGCCAAGCGACGTTCAAAAGAGCCGCCCCATTCGCCCGCGTAACCGAGCATCGAAAGATTCGCCCTGATCATGACTCTAGAGGCCGGTGCATACGGGTCGCCCTGCACATGCAGGAATTCCAGCGCAAAGTCGCCAAAATCCCAGGGTTTATCTGCCAGAGACTTGTACAGACCGTAATTTTTGCCGTTTAAAGTGCGAATTTTCTGGTAAAGGGCTTTCATATGTACTGAAAAGTAGTTTTTAATCCAGATTAATAAATAAGGTATCCAAACTTTTTCATAAAAAAAATTTAAATTCCATAAAAACTTTATATTTTTAGAACAAACAAACAGGAGAAATCCATGAAAAAGCTTTACGTTTTTGCGCTTTTGGTCGCATTCCTCTTTACCGTCGCCGTCGCTGACGACGACCCACCTCCTCGCGGTAAGGCAGCCACCATCACTATCATCACCAACCCGCCTAACAGCGACGTGTTCCTCGGTGGCGAACCTCTCGGCAAGAGCCCGATCGAAAATGCAAGTGTCAAGTCTGGCCGCCAGACTCTCGTGGTGATTGACCAGGGTTACGAACTGGTGAACCAGCGCGTGAACATTTGGCCGGGTAACGACAAGCGCAACGTATTTGACTTCGGCACCAAGATTCCTAAGGGTGCTATCAAGGTGACCACCATTCCGGGCAAGTGCCTCATCTACATCGACGGCGACAACGCCGACAAGACCGACGGTGCCGCACTCACCATCAACAACCTCGATGCCGGCGACCACGTGGTTCGCGCCGAATGTTCCAACCGCAAGTCTGCCGAAGCCCTCGTGACCGTGAAGGGTGAAGAAACCGTCGAAATTACTCTCGACGCTTCTGGCAAAAAGAAGAAATAATTTAGCGAAAGCGTTCTCTCTCGAAGGCTTAGCAACGCTCCTCGGCAAAACCGGAGGGGCGTTTTATTTATATTTAACGCAGCGTCTTTTTTGGAGAAAACATGAAACGCCTAGTTCTTTTCGCAATACTTTCCTTGATTCTTTGTTCTTGCGCAAACAAGTCCATGACTCGTTACGAAACGCTCGCCCCCGTCCTTAAAAAAGAAGGTTTCGAAGGCACGATTGCAAAAATCGAAAAGAAAAAAGAAGACCTTTACGGCGAGAAGAGTGCCTTCCTTTACCATTTTGACGAGGGAATGCTCTACCATTACGCCGGCAAGAACCAAGAAAGCATCAAGCACTTTGCACAGGCCGAACAGATTTACGAAGACCTGTACACCAAGTCTGTCACGAACGAAGCCGCAGCTATTGTCACCAACGATAATATTCGCCCCTACAGGGCACGCCCCTTTGAAGTGCTGATGATGTACCAGTACCAGATTTTGAACTACCTCGCCATCGGCGATCTGGACGGAGCTCTGGTAGAAGTCCGTAGGGCTCAAATCGCCTCCGAAGCCCTTTACCAGAAAGACAAGGAAAAGGTGAACGACAACGGCTGGCTGCGTTACCTGAGCGCCATCGTTTACGATATGGCCGGCGAAGAAGACGATGCCGCCATCGCCTACCTGAAGGCTGCCAAGGCATTTGAAGAGGGCAATGTGAAGATGCCCAAGGAAGTCTGGGAATACATCAATGAAAGCCTCACCAAAATGGACCGCGCAGACGACCTGAAGAGTCTCAAGACCGAAGCGCTCGCGAGCACGCCCAAGGCAACGGCCGCCCGCACCAAGGGCCAAGAAATCATCGTGGTGGGTTACGCTGGCCACAGCCCCATTTTGGGCGAAATGTACCTGTCAGGCACCTATGTGAGCGGCACCGCCATGAACCTCACCTATAAAGACGGCAAGACCGGAAAAATCAATACGTTTACCGTTTTCGCACCCCCTGTTGCAGGTGCCGGCAGCAATACATTCCATGTCGGGTTCGCCCTTCCCGAAAAGAAGGAATTGCCCCAGCGCACAAGCATGTTCAGCGTAAATCTGGACGGAACCATGCGCGTCACGCCCGAAAAAGTGGCCAATATTGATTCCGAACTCGAGCAGAACATGAAAGACGAGAACGCGACCACCGCGGTCCGTACCATTACCCGCGTAGTGCTCCGCACAATCGCCGCCCAAAAGGCCAAGAAGGCGACCAACACGGGCAACGGGATCTTCGACCTCGTGAAAAACATCGCCGTAGACGTGGGCCAGAGCCAGTTGGAACAGGCAGACCTACGTATCGGTCTATTCATGCCCAACACCATCAACGTGACCCGCATTCCGGTCGATGCCGGGGACCACGACGTGACCATTTCTGCTCTGGACGGTCAGGGAAGAGTCATCGGGGACTACAAGTTGGGCAAAATTAAGGTCGGTAAAGGGCAGAAAAAAATTGTCGTCGTTCCCTCGATTGACTGATTTTAGTATTTTATGAAAAAATAACATCCGCTTTTTGAAATATTAATGTAATTTCAAAGGCAAAGTTTAAGGAGCAAATATGAACTTAAAAGCTTTAGTCGCAGCTGGCGCATTGCTCGCCACCCAGTCCTTCGCCATTGTCGGCGTCGGCTTCCACTATGCCCCCGGTTTTGGCACCAAGATGAAAGCCGCTGAACCGGCTACCATCGCCGACAAGATTGAACTCAGCCACGAAGGCTTTGACGGCGTAATGCAAGGTTTCGGTTTCAAGGCATGGGTCGATATTCTCCCCGTGATCGATATCGAAGCCACCTTGAACATCCAGTTCGGCTCCTACGACGCATCTCTTTGGGTCGAAGACCCGACCTCGGCCAAGACCGAGATTCCGCTCGAAATTGAACTGGGCGGCACCCCGTTCGGCAAGGCAAATCCGAAGTTTGTCGCTATGACCGGAGACCTTTCTATCACCTACCCGATTACGTTCTTGCCGATTATTCGCCCCTATATCGGCGGCGGTCTTTCTTACCACCTGAACACCTTTGTCTTGAACCAGAAATTCGCGTCAAGTTTCATTCAGCCGAACACCTTCGAAGAAGTTGCGGCTATCGCTCTAGACCCGACTATGGACGATGCAGCCAAGTCCCAGGCTCTCCAGGCCAAAGGTCAGGAAATGAAGGTCCAGATTCAGGACAAGGCTCTTGACGAAGGTCTTAAGACCAGCATCGGCGGTCACATTCTTATCGGTACCCGCGCCAAGCTCCCGATTATCCCGATTGCCGCTTACGCCAACTTCAAATACTACATTGGCGGTGACTATCCGGAAGAAATCGACGCCGGCAACATGACCGCAGAAGTCGGTATCGGCCTTGCAATTTAATCATAATCCCAGGTAAAATAAATGACGACTGAAAATACAAGCACCACCAAAATTCTTATCATCGAAGATGAAATCGCCATTGCTGAAGGCCTGATCGACCTTTGCAAGTTGAACGGTTACAATGTCAAGCATTGCGCCGACGGCGAAAGCGGTCTCGCCGAAGCCCTCACCAAGCAGTACAACCTCGTTCTTCTGGACCTCATGCTCCCGGGCATGGACGGCTTCACCGTTTGCGACAAGATCCGCGAACAAGACAAGAGCCTCCCGATTATCATCCTTTCTGCTAAGAACGCCGATGACGACATCATCAACGGCCTCAAGTACGGCGCAGACGACTACATTCCGAAGCCGTTCTCCGTTCCGATGCTCCTGGCCCGTATTGACGCAGTGCTCCGTCGCAGCCGTCAGACCATGGAAAACGAAGGCAAGCTCATTGCCGGTAGTCTGCGCGTGAACTTCCGTGAATACACGGGTACCCGTGGCACCGAAGAACTCGCCTTCACCCGTAAGGAAATCGAAATTCTTGAATACCTGTGGCGCAACCGCGACCACGCCGTTCCCCGTTCCGAACTGCTCCGCAAGGTCTGGGGTTACGAAAATGCTGATTCTGTGGACACCCGTACCGTGGACATCCACATTACCAAGCTCCGCAAGAAAATCGAAGACGATCCTTCGCATCCGAAACTCTTGGTGACCTTCCGCGGTGAAGGCTACCAGATGCGTTCCGCTCCTGAATGCGACAAGTAAAGATTAAAGCAGCTCTTTCGTATATCAAAAAGCACCAGGCAATCATCACCGAACGCCTGGTGTTTATTTCCATTTTCTTGGTCATTGCAATTCCCCTGACCATCTTGTTCATCAAGACTTACGAGCAGTCCGCTGCCCTGGAAGAAAAGAAAATAGAAGAACGGATCGACGCCGCCTACGAAAGCCTGCGCCTGCGCCTCTCGTCGGACTTTAATATTGAAAACAGCCGTTCCTACAAAGACTACGGTATCTTGAATTCCATTACGGTGATTGGCGGTAACAGCCGACTTTTCTCGGAGTTCTTCTCGTTCCCGGATTCCAGCGGACCGTACTGCGACTTCGACTCGCTGTACCGCCAGTGCCGCAAGGGATTGCTCGGGCATTTCCAGATTTCGCACAGCGGCGAACTCCTGACGCCGTTCTACCCCGACACCAGTACCGGTATCGGAAAATCCATGTGGGACAACTTCTCGTTCGACGACCAGGAACAGCGCAAGAAAACTCGCGACTTGATTCAGTACCTGCTAATCAAGCTTGATATTCGGAACGGGCTTCCGAAGCGCACGGTACAGACCGTGGACTCCACCGAAGCCATTGACCAACTTTACGACGAAATCCCGGACTTGCAGATTCCGACCCGTGTAGAACTCACTTCTGAAGAAGAAGCACTGACCTACATGGCAGAAACGGCCAAGAACGACACGACTATCGCTCCCGATATTCCCGTATTCACCGGTAGCAATACCAACGTCAACATTACCGACCTGAAAATCCGGATGACGTCGGACTATATCGTATTCTTCCGCACGATCTATATAGGCATGCTTCCGATTGTGCAGGGATTCGTTGTAGACAAGGCGATTTACCTGAACTACATGACCCAGGAAGAACAGCTGGCCTATGCCAAGCTGCCTTACGCCATTGAACTGGTCTACGAAGACACCGTACTCCTGACCATCGGCAAGAACAACGCCGAATACGAACTGAGAACCAAGCGTCCGCTACCGCCGCCCTACGACAAGATCGTCTTCAAGATGTATTCCAGCGAAGTGAGCGGCTCTGCCGACATGACGATTCTGTTTAGCGGTCTGATTCTTCTAATCGTGGTGGCAGTCTGCCTGATTACCATTTACCGTTTTACCCAAAGCAAGGTGGCCCTTGCCGCCAAGCGTCAGGACTTTGTTTCAGCGATTACCCATGAACTCAAAACTCCGCTTACCGCTATCAAGATGTACGCCGAGCTACTACAGAATTCCTGGGTTGCAAGCGAAGAAAAGAAACAACGTTATTACGGTCAGATCGCAAGCGAAGCCGACCGACTTTCGCGCCTGATTCAGAACGTGCTTAATTTGTCTAAGCTCGATGGCAACCGCTGGAACGTGCAGCTCCGTAAGGAACGTCCGAAGGCTGTCCTTGACGACTTCGTGGCAACCTACAGCAAGAACATCGAAAAGCAAGGCTTTGAACTCACCGTTTCGACCGACACCGATGCAGACAACGTAGCACTCTTGATCGACCGCGACGCCGTGATGCAGATTCTGATGAACCTGGTGGACAACTCGCTCAAGTTCTCGAAGAATGCAAGCTACAAGATGATCAGCATCGAGCTCCGCGTGAACAACGGTGACATGTACCTTGCCGTACGTGACTACGGCCCGGGCATTCCGGCCTCTGAAATGAAGAAGGTGTTCCAGGAATTCTACCGTGTCGAAAACGAAATGACGCGTTCTACAAGCGGAACCGGTATCGGTCTTTCCATGGTGAAAAAGCTCTGCACGCTCACCAACATGAAAATCGAAATCGAAAATGCTGGCCCGGGTCTCAGAACCAAGATACACTTCCCGCCGCTCGACATTTAGTCATTTCATAATTTGAACTTTATTTAACAAGCATTGTAAAAAACGCCTCGGATTTAACCCGGGGCGTTTTAAGTAACAATTATCTAAACTAAATTGTACTACTAACCCCTCTATTTTTTAGTATTTTTTAAGATGCCTAGATGTATTCTAAAGGCAAAACGAGGAGCATGTCATGACTCAGGAAGACATTCTAAATAATCCGGAGAAGTACGACCTTTCCATTGAAACTGTTGGCAAGGGAACTTTAAAATCGCCCATGAAGGGCGTTCCGTTTGTGTCGGAGTCTGACCGAGTAAGCCTTACGGCCGACATTGGCCGAATCCAGCAATTCCACGAAAGCGGAAAGGCGATTCCGTCGCTCGAAGCGGCCGGCCCTCGCGAAACGATTTTCCACGACCCCGCCTGGACTCGCGCAGGCATCGTGACTTGCGGCGGACTCTGCCCAGGCTTGAACAACGTAATCAAGGGTCTTGTTCAGGTACTGTGGTTCGACTACGGCGTAAGGAACATTTTCGGCATTCCGTACGGCTACCGCGGTTTGAACCCGGCCTACGGATATTCCCCGATGATCCTGAATCCCGACGTGGTGGACGCCATTCAGGAAGACGGCGGTACCATTCTCGGAAGTTCCCGCGGAAACCAGGACGCCAAGGTCATGGTCGACACCTTGATGCGCCTCAACATTAACGTGCTGTTCTGCATTGGCGGTGACGGTACGCTCCGCGGCGCCCACGATATTGCTGAAGAAGTCAAGAAGCGTCACCAGCCCATTTCGGTGATTGGCATTCCGAAGACGATCGACAACGACTTGAATCTAATTGACCGCACCTTCGGTTTCGAAACCGCAGTGCTCAGTGCAACCGACGTGATTACCAGCGCCCACAACGAAGCCAACGGCGCCTTTAACGGCCTTGGCCTCGTGAAGCTCATGGGCCGCGATTCCGGCTTTATTGCCGCTTACGCAGCGCTCGCTACAACGGTCGTGAACATTTGTCTGGTACCCGAAGTACCCTTTACGCTTGACGGTCTCTTCAAGGCTCTAGAGAGCCGCTACAGCAGCGGCAAGACTCATGCCGTGATCGTTGTTGCCGAAGGCGCCGGGCAGGAACTGTTCAAGGATCAGCCAGAGCGCAAGGACGCGAGCGGCAATATTTTGAAGAACGATATTGGCGAATTCCTGACGCGTAAAATCAAGGAACACTTCGACAAGGTCGGCAAGGAAATAAACATCAAGTACTTTGACCCGAGCTACATGGTTCGTAGCATTCCGGCTCAAGGCACCGATGCCATTTTCTGCTTCCAGCTCGCCGAAGCCGCCGTACACGCCGGCATGGCAGGCAAGACCGACATGGTCGTCGGCAGCATGAACAACGCCTTCTCGCACGTGCCTATCGAATACGCCGTCAGCGAACGCAAGAAGATTAACCCGAACGGAGCGCTTTGGCACGCCGTTCTCGGCATCACACGCCAGCAGGACTACTTCTCCGGTAAGGGGAAGGGGAAGTAATCCCTAGCGGCATTCTGGACCCGGCGCAACGCGCCGAAACCACGAATGAGATGTTTGGATCAAAAAAGAGGAAACAAAAAGCAATGCTTAAACAAGAAGATAAGGTGTTAATTCGCACTGCACTTATGGAATATCGCTATCTTTTATTCAAGACCTATCACGGCACCAACGACGAAAAGTCGCGAATTGCCCAATTGAATAAAGTACTGCAAAATTGGCGAGTGTAGTTTCTGTTAAGGGGAAAATGAAAAAACTCTTGGTCACATTGCTGATGTCCGTTGCAAGCGTCGTATGCCTTGCAAACGAAGACCTGCGCATTGCCGATTCCTGCTTTAACGCCCGTGCAGAACATGCCATTGGCGACAAGGCGAATCCCAAGAACGCAAGGCTCATGATCGACAGCTACCGCAAGGCCATGAACGACGCCTCCGTAGAAGAACGCGCCACCGAAGGTTATGTCAGGAGTCTGTTCTTTGCATTCCGATTTGTGCACTTCGAAAAGCACCAGCGCAAGGCAAAGCTCGACAGCCTAAAGACTATCAGCGAAGCTGCCTACCAGAAGTTCCCGAAGAACAGGGAAATCGCCCACGTGTACGCAAGCGCCCTTTCGATGTGGGGCAACGAACGCGGCGCCCTCACCTCGGTTAAAGAAGGTGTTGCCACAAGGGTTCGAGACGTCGCCATTATGGCCGAAGACTACCAGGTGCTGGGACGTGCCCACTTCGTGCTGCCCTACGTGCCGCTGGTGCTTTCGTGGCCCGACAAGAAACTTGCCGACAAGTACTTGAGCCTCGCACTCGAGAAAAACCCGCGCGACTTATACAACTATTACTTTTTGGCAGAACTGCGCTTTGACCAGAAGCGTTACGCCGACGCGCTGAACATTATTGACCGCGGTCTTTCGCGCGGAATCCGCACCAATTTTTTCCTTGAAGACAAGCGTGGCCGCTGGCACCTGAAAGAACTCCAGAAACAAATCAACGCAAAGCTCGACAAGAAATAACCTAAATCCTTTAGCGAAATATATAACGCAAGAAGGCCGCGCCCCCAAAGGCGCGGTCTTCTTTTTGCCGAGAGAGTTTCTTTGTTCTAATACAGGGACCTAGAGGCCCAAGTCAAGCGCGTTTGCCTTGCCGCGGCGTACACCCCACAGGAAGTCCTGCGTACGGTTCACGACGGTCTTGGTCCCCACCCTGATGCGGTATTCCAGTCGGGCGATGTACACGCCGGTAGATACTAGTCTGCCATTTTCGGCGCGCATGTTCCAAGCGAGGAACAGCTTGCCGTTATTGTCGAGGCAAGTACCCCTGCCGCCTTCCTTGAAGATATCGCCGTTGCAGGTAATCACGTTGGAGTAGCTGTTCACGAATTCACCCAGGCTAGAGTAGTAGGTAGCCTTGTAGTAGAGTTCCGTGTTTTCGGCAACCGCCTCGACGATCTGCTTGATATCTTCCTTAGTGCCACGCTGGTAATGGTCGATGTTTCCCGAATTGAGGATCCCGTTCTTGTAGGCATCCACGATGACATCGCTCAAACCGAATTGTTTCTTGGCTTCGTTGATTGTCATTCCGCCAGCGTCAACGACAGCGATGATTTCTTCGATGGTGTAGCTCCTGGGCTGTGTGCCAGCCTTTTCGGCGGCCTTCGCTTCGTCCTTACTTACATAAGAGGGCACCGCCTGCACGGCCCTGGAGACTTCCGTAATTTCATTTTCAACAAGTTCCGCCATGTTCAGGTCGCCCAAGAAGTGCCCCTGGGTACCGTAAGCGGCAGCAGCCTGTTCTGCAGTAAGAATCGACGGATCCTGAATGATTCTTGGAACAGTGGATTCTTGGCTTCTGATAATTTCTCTGGCATTTTCGTATGCCGGGGATTCCGGATTCAGCGTCACGACGCCCGGACTTGTCACATTCACCTTCTGTTCACCCGTAATGCGAACCCAGGGGTTGTTCATATGCGGAGTCACATTCATCATGTCGTAGGCGAGCGTGAGGGACGGAGGCGGAGTGAAGCGTACGGAGTCACCCACAGCCGGAATGACATCGGTATCTGCACCCTTCGGGAAAATCAATTTCCAGCGGTGCGGAGCCGATACAGAAATGTCACTTGCCGTCTTGACCAAGGAATCCAGGATTCCGTTTTTCCAGACATGGAAGCGGAACACATCGGAACTTACATCAAGATTGAGAATGCTTTCGCTGAAGGTCAAGATCAACTGCGTGTTGCCATCCTTCATATAAGAAACTTCGGCCTTGTTCACGATCGGTCCGACCTGATCCTGAAGCTGTCCTTCTGCCGGGAATATAGACCTATTGTTATTGTCAATATAGGTGTACCAAACCCTGATCTGCCCAGTATAGACTTTTGCCAAGGTGTCGCCGGTAAAGGGAGCTGTTCCAAAACCGCTACCCTTTGCAACTACAATCGCTTCGTTAGAGCCATCAACATACTTGGGCTTGTAGGAGGTATTGAAATTCGAACCGAAGGTGAACCTGGCGGAATCCAGAATATTCTTTCCGCCCAGTTTTCCGTTAAACTTGATCCAGATGCTATCGCCACGGCCATCGCCGTCGTTATCGTACATGTAGGCAAGTTCAATCTGCGGTACAGGAGGCAAAGCGAAATTGATACCGGTCCAGGTCGCGGTGTTTGCAGAGGCCTGCCCCTTAACGTAGAGGGCGCCGCCCCAGACTTCACCCACCGCCTTCACATAGAACGAACCCTGGTAATTCCTGAGCTGGATTTCAGTGATGGGGTTACCCAAAGAGTCGCAAGGAATCAAAGCGTTGTCGTTGGTGGAAGGATAAACGATTTCGTTGGGATTTGCCCATTCGTCAGCGTACTGCACATAGACCTTGTAGGTCTGGCCCACCCACATGGTGTCTTTGCGCATGCTGAGCTGATAGACATCGCTGCGAACTGTTTCGCCCAGGACGTTTCCGACAGAATCGACATATACCAGTTTCGGCAGATCGTAGGCGCCAACAACGAAGTACACGTCTCTGTACTGGCTGTTGTCAGACCGCAGTGCGACGCGGATAAAGTAGGTTCCCGGAGCAAGACCATGATTCTTCTTGATGTCTTCCTTGTTCACATCAAACGCATCGAAATCCTTGCTGATGACAATACCGCCAAACCACAGACCAGCGGAATCCAGTTCCACGCCTTCGTCGGGCAGGTTGCCGCCAAAGAGCGTAAAGACAGAGGGGCCGCGTTCCAAGGAGAGTTCCGTTTCGCCACCGCCGAAGTCGCAGGCGAGTTTGCTCTTGCGGACTCTCTGGTAGATTTCCTTGCCAATCACGTTCGGGTCGTCCGAAGCGTTCTTGAGCATGATGCTTGCTTCAGTCTTCAGGTCAATCGAAGTATGCATACGGAAGTTCGAAGAGCTCGTATGACGTTCGGCGTAGAAGATATGGAACGGATAAGTTTCGCCTTCCGTAAGTCCCAAGGTATCGAGATTGACGGCGCCGCGAACTTGGGCGTGCTGACCACCGATATCCACCACCAGCTTGTTATTGATGAACACCCACACGTCGTCATCACCCAAGAAGTCGAAATACTGGCCCGGCACGTATTCGAACGTTGCCTGGATCTTCATGGTGAATCCGAAGTTATGGTTCCTGTTATCGCTACCCCCTCTCAGCTGGTCGTAATAGGGGTTAGGAATCGATTCACCTTCGTCCAGGTACTTGAAGTCGTCCAGAAGGAACATACCGCCGCGATTGGCTTCGTTACCCTTCGAAATAGCGTCCTTCGAAATTTCGGCAAGCCAGAAACCTTCATCGTCCATGGAGATGTAGAGGTCGCGGCAAGTCATATTGGTGTATTGATTGCCTTGATCGTCTGTGGCGAGAACTTCGGGCAAGAACCAGTTAGCCAAATGTTCGGTAATCTGGCATTTCTCAGGGAACGGAGTTGCAGGAACCGGAACACCGTACGGGCCGAGTTCTGTTGCAACCATGCCAAGCATGGGGCTACCGCTACATCCGCCAGAACCGAAGTCCGCACTGATACCATATTCAGGATTACCATTGCCACGTACGCCATCACCCTCACTACCGTGCAGCCAGTCGAACATCATGACCGGGAGCTTTTTCAAGGGGCAATCGCCCAGAATGCCTGCGGGACGCTGGGAATAGACTTCGGGGGCGCCTTCCTGGTTGCCCTTGACCCAAATCGTATCGCTCAAGGCTGCCACAGAATCGAGGCTAATTTCTGTTGCGGTAGTAGGTTCTATTTTAGTAAGGCCTTCGGCGCCGACATAGTTACCGCCAATAGTCTGCTTAAAGTAGACGTTCAGATTTTCAGATGCCTTTGCCGATGTAACAAACCAGCCGCAATACTTATCCATTGCGGACATCGTAGAAACAGAATCGCCGTTCACATACAAAATGGCGTTGGTGTTGGACCAAGGAGTAAAGAAGGTGACGTACTTTCCGCCCCTTGTCGGCGGGGGATTGTCCCTGCCGGGCCCATCACCGGGATTTTCACCCGGTTCCTGACCGGGACCTCCGGGGTTTTCACCAGGAATCGGAGCCGAAGTAAAAGACCATTCACCGGAGCGCTCTATCTTGATATAGACAGAATAGTCGCTTGCGAACAACTCTTCGGCATTGATTGTCGTCAAGGGTTGCGGACTACGACAGGATCGATCCGTGTAGAACCTGATCGTACGATTTTCAAGAGTGTTCGTACTAAATGAAATTCCATTTCTGGTGGAAGTACAGGACTTGTTCTGAGTACGACCTGTATAGATCGTATAGTAGAGGTTTTGGCCTTCGTAGCTTACGTCAACAGAAAAGTCCGCAGCCAACGCCGCGGTCGCAAACAAAGCGAGCAAACTAGTTGCTCTCTTGAACAAATTACACCTCATCCACATCTCCTGGGTTTTTGGCCCAACTGTACGTATATTTATAATCTTTATAGTAGAAATAAATTTTTTTAGTAAAAAAATCAACACGGCACCCTGAAAATGCCGTTAATTATGCTTAACAATTGTGTAAAACAAGTGTATTTTAGGGAAATCCCCCCGTGTACGGGGCAATTTCTCCCAAAAAATCGGGCTAGAGGCCAAAGTCGATGGCATTTACCTGGCCGCGACGCACGCCCCACAGGAAGTCCTGCGTACGGTTGACGATGACCTTGGTGTTCACCTTCACACGGAAAATGAGTCGGGCGATATAGACGCCAGTTGCGGCCAACCGTCCGTTATCGGAACGCATGTTCCAAGCCAAGAAGAGTCGGCCGCCATTTTCGAGACAGTTCTGCTTGCCACCTTCCTTAAAGATGTCGTCGTTACAGGTAATAGTACCCGAATGACTATTCACGTAATGGCCCAGGCTCGAATAGTAGATTGCCTCGTAACGCAACTCGGTCTTGTCAGCGACGGCACTCACGATTTTCTGAACGTCAGCCTTGGTTCCACGTTCGTAGTTACCCAGGTTTTCACTATTCAGCAGATTGTTCTTGTAAGCATCCACGATGACTTCGCTCAAGCCGTATTGCTTTTTGGCTTCGTTGATCGTCATGGTACCGGCGTCTACTGCGGCAATGATTTCCTTAAGCGAATAGCTCTTGGCCGGAACGCCCGTTTCTTCTTCAAGCTCTACGTCTTCCTTGCGCTTGTAACCGTCGGACTTGTTCTGCACAGCCTTCACGATTTCGGCGATTTCGTTTTCTACAAGTTCTGCCATGTCCAAGTCGCCCAGGTAATGTCCCTGCGTACCGTACTGTGCAGCCACCTGGTCCGCCGACATGGATGTCTCGGCAGAAACCAGCTTGGGCACGGTCGCTTCGGGGCTCTGGATAATCACGCGGGCGCTGTCGAAGGTTTCCGATTCGGTAGAAAGGCTTACCACCTTCGGGCTGGTCACGGTCACCTTCTGTTCGCCGGTAATGCGAATCCAGGGGTTCATTTCGTGAGGACCGACTCCGACAAGGTCGAGAGCCATACCCAACTGTGACGGCGGCATAAAGCGTACGGAGTCGCCTACGGCAGGAACAATATCGGTGTCGAGACCCTTCGGGAAAATCAGTTTCCACTGATCTTCAGGAGAGGTCAGAATGTCACTTGCACTCTTGATGATGGAATCCTGGACGTTGTTCTTCCAGCAATGGAACCTAAACAATTCGGTGTGGGCGTCGGTGCCGTCAATGCCTTCACTGAAGGTCAATGTCACCTGCGTATTGCCGTCTTTCAGGTACTTGACTTCGGCGGCGGTAATCACTGGGCCTACCATATCCGTCAAGGAACCGTCAACAGGGAAATGAGCAATCTTGTTGTCTTCGTCAATGTAGGTGTACCAGATGTTGATCAAGCCGGCATAAGGACTGGTCTTGCCACCGGTAAAGATATTCGATTCGAAGCCCGTTCCCGGAGCGGTAATCGAAATAGAAATATCACCGATGTTGTAATTGTCGACCTTATATGCGACCTTGGTCGCCTTGTATTCTTCGTAGTCTTCCTGGAACAGGAACTTGATCGAATCGATACTGGTGCGTGCGTCGATCGGCTTAGTGAGCTTAATCCAGATGCTGTCGGCGCGGCCGTCACCTGTACGGTCGTAAATATAGGCGTTCTCAATTTGCGGAACCGGCGGCACCGCGATGTTGATCTTGGTCCATTGAATTTCCTTGTTCTTGGAGCCTTCGGTCGAGATGGTGAGCACCCCGTCAATCACCTCGTCGGTAGCCTTCACAAAGAACCTTGCTCGGCCACCCATCAGCAGCACCTGGTTGATGGGGTTACCCATGGCGTCGCAAACGATGAGGTTCGGAGTTGAAGTCTTGATGTTCACGGCGATGCCGTTATAAATGATAGCCCATTCTTCGGCATACATGATGCTGACGGGGTAAGACTGTCCGGCCCAGAGTTTTTCGGATTTGTCCCTACTCAAGTTGATGGGCAAGGTGTCGCTAGAAATGCTGCGGCTCAGTTCATCACCAAAGGGGCTCCAGTATTCCGTGAAGTTCAGGGTATCCTGGGTATCGAAATCCACGATGGAGTAGATGGAATCCTTCACGTTTGCAAAGGCAATGTTGGGCAATTCATAAGGTTCAATAGTGAAGGGAATATCCTTGTAGTCATCCGGATTGGTCTTGAGACGCACGCGGACATAGTAGTTTCCCGGCGGGAGCGCCTGAGCCTTCGTGATCGCCTTGGTATCGATGGTAATCATGGTGAAGTCGTTTGTCACGGTAATGCCGCCGTAGTAAGCGGAATCGAGTGTCTTGAGAGCGACGCCATTCTTGTCGAGGCTCTTGCCGTAAAGGGTAAAGTTAGACGGGCCACGTTCGGTGTGCTGCTTTTCGGGGCTAGTGGAAAAGTCGCAAGCGAGAACCGTTTCGCGCACAATCTGCCATACTTCCTTGACAATCAACTTCGGGTCATCCGAAAGGTCAGTCAGGAACATACTCGCTTCGGCCTTCAAGTCCATGGAGGTGCGCATCTTGAAGTTCGATTCGTTGCGGTGACGTTCGGCGTAGAAGATGTGGAAGGGGTATGTTTCGCCAGGAATTAGCTTGTCTGCAGGATTATTCTTGCCGATGGTGTCGAGTTTGACCTTGCCCTCGATCTGCGTATGCTGGCCGCCGATATCCACCACCAACTTGTTGTTGATGAACACCCACACATCGTCGTCGCCCAGGAATTCAAAGTACTGGCCAGGCACGTATTCGAAGGTGGCCTGGATCTTCATGGTAAAGCCGTAGTTGTGCGTCCCGTAGTCAGAGGAAATGTTGTCGTACATGGGGTTCGGCACAGTGCCTGCCGAATCGAGGAACTGGAAGTCGTCCAAGAAGAAAAGACCTCTTTCAGGGCTTTCGGTATTTTTCTGGCCGAACCAGAAGCCATCGTCGGTGAGCGAAAGTTCAAGGTCACGACAGGTGGCGTTGGTGTAGCTATTGCCGGCGGCATCGGTTGCGACAACTTCGGGCAAGAACCAGTTGCCGAGGTGTTCTGTAACTTTGCAGTTGCTCGGGAAGTTTGCAGCAGGAACAGGAACGCCGTTGGGGCCCAGTTCTCGTTCGACCATGCCCTTCATAATCTGGTGACCATTGTCGTTCTTGCATCCACCGGTACCGAAGTCCTGGCTTGTGGTGCCGGCCTGGGCCTTGGTGTTTTCTTCGTCGCTGCCATCGCCATGCAGCCAGTCGAACATCATGACCGGGAGCTTCTTGATGGGGCAGTCGCCGAGTTCGCCGGGGAATTCCGTATAGAGTTCGGGTTCGCTGTACTTGGAACCCACAATCCAGACGGTATCGGAAATTTGCAGCAGGGAATCCAGCTTGATTTCCTGTTCCACGGGGATTTCTTCCTTGGAGGCGCCTTCGGCACCGATATGCAGGTCACCGATGGTCTGCTTGAAAGACACGTAGGCGTCTTTGGGGGTCAGTACGGCGCGGTATTCGAACCAGCCGCAGTAGGGACTACCCACCGGAGTCGTGTAGTCGGCCTTGCCGTTCAGCATGATGACCACACCCGTATTGCTCCACGGAGCGAGGAAGCGGATCGTCTTCTTGGCAGGTTCCACAATGACCGGTTTGGTCGTTGACTTTGTCAACGTGCCGTCGGGGTTAATCTGGAGCCAGACCTGGAACACCTGCTGACTGTCGACGCCGTTCTTGTACTCAGGGAACAGTTCGGCGAGGAAGGGTTCGTGGCCTTCGTTCAAGTAAGAGGCGCAGGAATCCTTGCCCTCGGCGCAGAAAGAGCCGAAACGCAACTGGCGCACGTCTTCTCTACCCTTTCGGTCGGAACCTTCAAGGCGTTCCTGAGTGAAGCAGACTTTAAACGTACCGTCGTCTTCTTTGCTCAACTGCTTGTACTTGAAATTGGCTTCGTTATCGGCGTAGAAAAGGTTATTGCCATCGTAAATAACATGGGCTATGGCAACACAGTCCTGCGCAAATGTGTTAACAACTAAAAGGGTCAAGCACAATGCTAAACCCCGGAAAAAGTTTTTGCACTTCATCCGTTCTCTCCATGAATGTCCCACACACAAGACACAACCAGCATAAAAATAGGTTATTTTACAATACCTATCTGAAAATAAACCTTTACCAGGTGGTCTTTTTGCGGATTTTATAAGGTTTATGGAGAGAAGTTCAATAAAATCCACTAATTAAATACAAAAAGCGAGGCCTGCGGGGTATCAAAATCCTAATTTTTAGGAGGAATTTACAAATCAACAGGAGTTTTTTATGAATCGAGTGTATTTGGTCGCCTCCGCCAATATGGAAGCCAAAGTCAAGGAAGTCATGGATGCAGTCGCAGGTGCCGGCCTAATTGCAGCCGCCTACAAGCCCTGCGTGAACGGTGCCGACGCCGTCAAGGAACTGAAGGCCCACAATTCCGCCGTGCTTATGGAAAAGATCGCGGCCGACTTTCTTTCGCAGGACTTTGATTCCGTAGACGCCGTGGTGGTCGAAGGTGCACAGGGCATGAGCGACGTGATGGCCCAGAAGTACAATGATTCCTTGGCAACCGCCCTCGATGCAAAGATTTATTCTGACGGCGAAGACGCCGACTTGTTCTGCCCCAAGCGCCTGCTCGCTTGCTGCAAGTGCCTCGCTGCAGACCTTGCCGCCGAACCGGCCGAACGCAAGACCAGCCAGGCCATGTTCCGTGCAGGCCTTCTCCTCAAGGCTTCCAAGGCTAAGAAGCGCATCGTGCTCCCCGAAGGTTCTGAACCGCGTACCGTGCAGGCCGCGAAGCTCGTGATTGACCGCAAGATTGCAGTGCCGGTGCTCATCGGCAAGAAGGACGAAATCTTTGCTGTTGCCAAGGAACAGGGTGTAACGCTCCCGGCTGATATCGAAATTATTGAACCGTCTGCAGAACTTGCCGAAAAGTATGTGCCGACTCTCGTGGAACTCCGCAAGTCCAAGGGCATGACCGAAGACCAGGCCCGCGCAGCACTCGCCGACAACGTGATGCTCGGCACCATGATGCTCAAGATGGGCGAAGTCGATGGCCTTGTTTCTGGCGCCATCCACTCCACCGCTGACACATTGCGCCCCGCTTTGCAGGTGATCAAGTGCGCTCCGGGCGTGAAGTCCGTGAGCTCCGTGTTCTTTATGTGCATGCCGGACAAGACTTACATTTACGGCGACTGCGCTATTAACCTGAACCCGACTGCCGAAGAACTCGCCGGCATTGCCCAACAGTGCGACGACACCGCCAAGGCCTTCGGCCTCCCGAGCCGTGTCGCCTTGCTCAGCTACAGCACCATGAACAGCGGCAAGGGCCCGGATGCAGACCTCGTGCGCGAAGCCACCAAGATCGTGAAGGAAGCCCGCCCCGAAATGCTCGTGGATGGCCCGCTGCAGTATGACGCCGCGACCGTGCCGAGCGTCGGTTCCCTGAAGGCCCCGGGCAGCACCGTCGCCGGCAAGGCGACCGTGTTCGTGTTCCCGAGCCTCTCTGCCGGTAACATCGGCTACAAGGCCGTGCAGCGCAGTGCCCATGGCACGATTGCCATCGGCCCGATGTTGCAGGGCCTCGCCAAGCCGGTGAACGACCTCAGCCGCGGCGCCCTCGTGGAAGACATCGTCTACACGATTGCCCTTACAGCAGTTCAAGCTAACTAAGACCGCTCGCGCCCAATCGTACTAAGTACGTACCCAGAGCGCTCGCTCTCGCAACCACGCCTCGTTAATACGAGGCGTTTGTTGCTCACGGTAAAACCGCTCGAGTCTAAATTCGAAACTATATACAAGAAGCGCCTCGTCTAACGAGGCGCCTTTTCTTTTTTCAAACAGTTTTTACTTTACGGAAATGGTTCTTGTGATTCCGCCGATAGATATCAGGTAGCGGCCCTTGTTAGGCAAGCTTATTTCAAAATCGGGCGCATTGATTCGCGGATTTGCAAATCCTGCGACAGGAATATTTCTGCCCTGAATATCGAATACGTGGAACGGCGCACCTACGGCAGCGCCCGTGATCTGAACCTTTCTACCCTGAGTTGCAATCGTAAAGGAATTGACGCTCGGCTTGAACGCAACCGAGGTACGTCCGCCATCGTAGCCTTCAACACCGGCACCATTCAGGAGCGGATACGGATCGGTGCCGACCTTCTGGCCCCATACGTGGCCGTCTACGCCTTCGGCGCTATAATTGTACAACGCCCAGGCAATAGAACCGTCAGCGAATTCTTCGGGCGAATTCTTGCTAACTGAACCTTCGCAAGTCGATTGGTTGCGGAAAAAGACATTAGCCATCACTTTGGGAAGCGCTTGGCAAACGTCGAAAGCATTTTCGCTCATATTGTAAGAATTGATGATGGAAAGACTTTCCGTTTTTGTTGAGAATCCACCACCCTGTATGGTTTTCTTATTGTATGAGTCGTAGATTTCAATCTGGCCTATATTGTACGAATTGATTATCGAAGTATTTTCATTAATACCAATTAAACCACTAGCATTGCACCTAGATGCCATACTGTGTGAATCAGACTGAGTTTGAATTTTTCCATCATTATGAGAAGTCGATATAGTCAGTTTGTAGCCACTTGCTTCAGCAATAAGGCCCGATGCAATGTCGGCGGTAATTGAAGCACGGTTATAAGAACCAGATACTTCCAGTGAATCGACAAAAGAGAGACCTAATAAACCTCCAGCCATATTATTGCAATATCCCCCAGAGCTCAAGTCGATATCTCCCGCGTTGTACGAATTCGATATTACTACATGCCTGGAAGCTATTCGACCAATTAATCCTCCGACCTCTCTTCCGGCGGAATATTCGTTATATTTGTTTCCAGTTATTCTTGCCGCATTGTAGCTTTTGTCTATAGTAAACGCAGTCATTTTTTCCGCAGTTCCTATCAACCCGCCTGCATCGACCAATATATAATCCGCGATATCTATAGTTCCCTTGTTATTGGAATTGGATATGGCAATGGATGATTCGCTTCCGGCACGTGCCATCAAGCCACCCATAATGGCTTTGTCACGAATTGATGAGTTAGGATACATTTTCCCTGAATGATAAGAATGGTCAATAGAGATTTTCACGGAATCATTATTTCCGCCTACAAGCCCGCCAATTTCGCGTCCAACAATGGTCATGTTAACATACGAGTGAGTTATAGACAAATTCGTCTTTTCTACGACTGCACCAACAAAGCCTCCTACACGTTCCTTTCCTTCAATGTAAGAATCAATAACGCCCACACTGTCAATAGAAACAACCTTATTTTCTGCGCTTTGTACTTTGCCAAACAAACCGACGTCGTTTCCAGCAGAATTCTTCAGGTAAAGTCCGCTAATCGTATGTCCCTTGCCGTTGAACTTTCCCATGAAGGGCTTGGCAGCCGTTCCAATCGGTACCCAGTACAGCAAATGGTCGGCATCCTTACGGAGTGAATCGGTTGCTGTCAACACGTTTTTGTTCACGACAATGTCGGCAGTGAGTTCGCCACAGGCATCCTGTTCTATTTCATAGCCGTCCTTGCCGCTAACAAGGTAGGAGAATCCGTAGAGTTCGTTTGCACTGCCAATCTGATAGCATCCGTTGACCTTTTGGGGAACCTTCGCCTCGAACCATTTTGCATACATCGTGACACTGTCCCATTGTAGTATCGTAAGCGGCTCCGTAAACATGGCAAACGGAATAAAGAAGGTGTCTTGAGCGTCTTTTTCCAACATCCAGCCCTGGAAAATATGGCCGTCCCAATGTGTCGAATCTTTCCAAAGATAACAGAAATCGAAAGTTGAACAGACTCTGTCGAAGTATACACCGGGGCCACCATTCATGTCTGCAACAACACGGTAAGTGTTATAATCGAATTCCGCTTCCAATGAAAGGTTCATGTCGGGCATTTCAAACACGTACACGCTGTCTTCTGTTTTAATTTCAGTTCTTGAAGAACCGCTGCGGTCGTACCATTTTTTCCAATGGTAACGTTCTACCGGCATAGGCGTCATTTTAACGGAATCGCCAACGGCAGCCGCAAGCAGGAACTTGGTCTGCTCCGGATCGGTTACAATGGCATAACCATGAACAATATTCTGAAGTCCGAATCCCGTTTCAAGCCATGAAATCTTGCGGACGTTTTCGGATTTTGCATATTCGGCATTGAATGTTACGTCGCCCTTGATGTCTGCCACGCAACTGTCAGGAACGCAATACCTGATTGAAGAACCTTCACCTTTTAAAGAGGCGCTCGCCCAAGTGTATCCGCTAGGCGCAGAACACTTGACGCTAACAGAATCCTTAACTCCAGACGCGGTGCAAGAACCGCCTTCGGCTCCTGTATAATTGTATGTGATGGTATATGCATTGGCTAGCGTTACAAGCGTAGCAATAGTGAAGAATAACCACTTAAACATCATTTCCTCCTTTTCTCTCAAATATAAAATCCCATTTACAAAAAAACAAGGCCGCTCGGTTGAGCGGCCTTGTTTAATTACATGACGAACAAATTACACGAACTTGTAGAGGTCGGTAATGTCTTCGTTGTTCTTGTCGTAGAACCAGAACTGGTTGATGTGAGCGTGTTCGTCTTCCACCAGGCTGATGCTCATGCCATGCTTGTATTCCAAGTAGTTGAACATGCGGTTGTGGTCCTTGCAGAGCACGTCGATCACCTGGGCGCTTACCACGAGGGTCACTTCGCGGAGCTTGCCCTTGGCCTTGGCGCGAGCCATCCAGCGGTCGATCATGCCGAGCGTGGATTCGAGCGTTGCAATACGGCCATCGCCGTCGCAAACCGGGCAGCGTTCGGTCTTTTCAGTCATCAGGTTCACGCGGACGCGCTTACGGGTGACTTCCATGAGGCCAAACTGGCTGATGGGAGCGGGGCTGATCGGGGCCTTGTCGCGGCGGATTGCCTTGCGGAATTCCTGGTAGACCTTTTCGTTGTCTTCTTCGGATTCCATATCGATAAAGTCGATAATAATCAGGCCACCCACATCGCGGAGCCTAAGCTGCTTTGCGATTTCGTAGCAGGCGTCGATGTTGGTTTCGAGGATGATCTTGCCCTGGTCCTTGCCGTGCACCTTCGGTCCGGTGTTCACGTCGATAGAGACGAGTGCTTCGGTCTGTTCGATGACGAGGTTGCCGCCACGCGGGAGCGGTACCTGACGCTGCAGGGAACGGGCGTAGTCGTTTTCGATCTTGAAGTATTCGAACAAGCTTTCGTTGGAACTCCAGAGCTTCACCTTGTCGAGCTTGTCCGGCGAGAGTACCTTGAGGTATTCACGCAGGGCGAAGTATTCGTCGCGGTTGTCGATATACACGTAGTCGGTGTTATCGCTGAAGTATTCGCGAACGGTCTGTTCAATAGAATCGGATTCTTCGTAGATGCAGGTTTCGGCAGGCTGATTTTCGAAGTTGTACTTCGTCTGTTCCCACTTGCTTTCGAGTTCGCGCATCTGCTTGTTGATTTCGAATTCGGATTCGTTCAGACCGTTGGTACGAACGATGTAGCCCACGTCGCGACCCTTGAGGCGGCGGACCACCTTCTTGAATTCGCGGCGCTTGGCCGGGTCGCGTTCACGCTTGGACACCCCAATGAAGTTGGTGCCTGGCATGCACACGAGGAAACGACCTGCAAAGCTCAGGTGCGTGGTCAGACGGGCACCCTTGGTGCTAATCGGTTCCTTGACCACCTGAACCATGATTTCTTGACCTTCTTGCAGAATTTCGTCAATCGAGACTTCCTTGGAAGAACCGTCCTCGTCGTCATCGTCGCCATATTCGCGGCGGAGGAGTTCGTTTCTGTCCATGGCGTCTTCTTGATGCAAAAAGCCTGCCTTTTCAAGGCCAATATCAATGAACGCAGCCTTGAGTGCCGGAAGCACCTTCTGGACCACGCCCTTATAAATATTGCCCAGAACTCGATTAGAAGATACACCCTCAACGACAAGTTCAACGAGTTCGCCGTCTTCCATGATGGCGATACGTTTTTCGTAAGGGGTCTTACTAATCAAAATTCCGCGCTTGCACTTATTTGCCATTAAAGCTCCTAAAAGTAAGCAAAACTTGTTGGACGTCCCTAAGAAGCTTTCCAAAAGTATGGACGCTTCCGAACCCACGTGTTTCTCTTACGGAAAGTACCGCATTTCCACAGCGTAAAGTCTAGGGAACATAAATATAATAAGTCCGTATTCATATTCCGGATTTCAAAAAATGAAAATAGGCGGAATTTCAAGAAAAAAAGGCAAAAAAGACAGAAAATTACATATATTTTAAACAATAAGAAGAGAGGAATATATGGGATTTAATTTCCGCGGGCTCGCTTTTAAGCAGTCCTTGATGATTCTCGCGGCTATTACAGTCGTGTTCGGCTTGATTTTTGGCATCATGAGTTACAAGACTCAGAACATGCTAAACAAGATGACCGTCGAGAACGGCGAAGAAACAAGCCGCGCCAACGTGAACTACATCGACAAGCTCTTTAACGCAAGCAAGCTCATTGGCGAGGACTTGTCGCACAAACTGACCGATCACCCCATGACCAAAAGCGACATGGACGACTTTTTGCTGCAGTCGCTCTTTAACGCCCGCAACCTGGTGCCCCAAGTGGTCGCTGTGGTAGTCGCCTACGAACCGGGAATGGGCCCCGAAAACACAGAAGGCGAATACATGCGACTCGCCCGCTTTGACCACGTTGATACCAAGCTTGTATCTGGTGCGAACTACCAGGACAAGGAATGGTACTACAGCGTAAGAGACGGCAAAACGAGCCGCTGGCAAGAACCCTTCATTGGCGAATTCGTCCCGGAACCGATTGCAGTCTATACCGTTCCCCTTTTCAAGAAAGACAAGAATGGCGAAGACGTGCTAGTCGGCGTGCTTGCCGTTGACATGTCCATCGAATTCCTGAAAGAAGAAATCGGATCGATTCCTGTTTCGAACTCCGGATACGCCTTGGTTACCACCGCCAAGAACTTGGCTGTGGCGTACCCCAAGGAACTTGCCCAAGGAAAAAGAAACCGCGACATTATTGTAAGGGAAAAGCGCGGACAGAAGCTAATCGATTTTGACCGCAAAGGCCGCGACAGCAGCGGGCTGTTTATCGGTACGGTTGCCGACGGCGAAGAATCGGCCATTTACTACACCACCATTAATTCTACCAATTGGACATTCATGGTTGTCTGGCCTATTCAAAAGTACCTGGAAGACCAGAAGGCCATGCGCAAGCTATTCCTGCTGATGGCTCTCGGCGGCTACGGCATCATACTCGTGATTATCTTGCTGATTTCTTTCCGCGTGGCAAAGCCGCTCAAGGAGCTGGCCATGGCGGCCAGAAAACTGGGACGCGGAAACTTCGATGTCGCCATTCCGAAAATGAAAGGCCGTGACGAGGTTGCAGAATTTGCATGGGCATTCTCGAATATGCTCACCGAACTCAAGGACAACATTGAAAAGCAAAAGGACATGAAGCGCATCGAGCGCGAACTTGACCTTGCACGGAACATTCAACTTTCGATGTTGCCCGGCGAAGAACGTGACGAAAACTCCGATGATGACCGCCACGAACTTGCACCGTTCCTGCTCCCCGCCAAGGAAGTGGGCGGCGATTTCTACGACTTCTTTAAAATTGATAACGATCATTTGTGTGTAGTGATTGGCGACGTGTCCGGCAAGGGCGTTGCCGCAGCCCTGTTCATGATGGTTGCACGAATAATCCTCCGCACCATGACCAAGAACTTGAAGTCTGTCGTTGACGCTTTCAATAAAACCAACTACGCTCTCGCCAAGCGCAACCGGCTGAACATGTTCGTAACGGTCTGGGCAGGCATTATCGACCTGCGTACAGGACATATTGACTTTGCCTCGGCGGGCCACAACCCGCCTGCAATCCGACACAAGGACGGCTCCGTGGAATTTATTCCCAGTAAGGCAGGCCTCGTGATGGCCGCCATGGAAGGCACTGTTTACAAGTTGCAGACTTGCGAAATGAAAAAAGGCGACACGCTATTCCTTTACACCGACGGTGTCACCGAAGCGACCGACAGCAATAACCAGCTGTTCAATAACGATAGACTTATTGAAGCGCTCAAGAAGAGCGGCAACATGAACACCGCAGACACATGCTCTTTTGTAAAGAAAGAAATCGATTCTTTTGTGAAGGATGCTCCGCAGTTTGACGACATCACCATGCTCGCCATCAAATTCAACGGAAGCGACGAACCCGTGTGGGAACGCTACGAAAAAACGATTGACGTTTCGGGCAACAACAAGGGTGAACTCAAATCGTTTGTAGAAGACATCTTGACACCAATGGATGGAGCAAAGAAAATGCAAATGCAAGACGCTTGGGAGCGTTATGAAAAAATAGTGGATGTTATTCCCGAAAATCAGGACATCCTGACGGCCTTCGTGGAAGGAATCCTTGCGCCCATGGACGGTTCCATGAAGTCGCAAATGCAGATCAACATCGCTATCGACGAAATCTATAGCAACATAGTCAAGTTCTCGGGTGCGACCGAGGTGACCCTGATTGTGGAAATTCGCAAGGCGACGATGATGGCAAGACTCACCTTTATCGACAACGGCAAGCCCTACGATCCCATTAAGCAAGCCGACCCCGACATTTCGCTCCCGGCCGAAGAACGTGAAATCGGCGGGCTTGGAATCTTTATCGTGAAGAAGACCATGGACAGCGTATGTTACCGCAGAAATGGCGACAAGAATGAACTGGCAATCACCAAGACTTTATAAAAAAATTAAATTAAAGAGAGAGGTTAATTATGCAAATCAACAAAACACTTAACGGAGATGCACTGACTATCGCTATTACAGGACGTATCGATACCCTGACCGCTCCGCAACTGGACGCCGAAATCCAGGGCAAGCTGGACGGAATCAAGTCCCTCGTCATCGACCTGAAGAACGTGGAATACATTTCTTCTGCCGGTCTCCGTATTTTCCTTGCCGCGCAGAAGATCATGAACAAACAGGGTTCCATGGTCGTAAAGAACGCAAGTTCGGCCATCAAGGAAATTTTCGAAGTGACCGGGTTCTGCGACATTCTGACTATCGAATAACCAGCCTATTTAATAAGATTGGTCCGCAAGACTTACCCCCGACCCCGGTCGGGGATTTTTTATTACCGGGGCCGTTGACACGTTTTATGCATATAACTATATTTATGCATAAACAAGGATTTTTAAAAAGGATATATTAACATGGAATACAAAATTAAGGATATCAACCTTGCAGTGGAAGGCCGCAAGGAACTCGACCTCGCCGAAACCGAAATGCCGGGCCTGATGGCGCTGCGCAAGGAATACGCCGGCAAGAAGCCGCTCGCTGGCGCCCGCATCATGGGTAGCCTCCACATGACCGTGCAGACCGCTATTTTGATTGAAACGCTCGTGGACCTCGGTGCCGACGTGCGCTGGGTGAGCTGCAACATCTTCAGCACGCAGGACAACGCTGCCGCCGCCGTCGTGGTGGGCAAGAAGGGCACCGTAGAAAATCCGCAGGGCGTGCCCGTGTTCGCCTGGAAGGGTGAATCCTTGGAAGAATACTGGGAAAACACCGCCCGCGCCCTCGTGTGGCCCGACGGCAAGACCGCAGACCTCATCGTGGATGACGGCGGCGACGCCACCATGCTCGTGACCTGCGGCGCCGAATTCGAAGACGCCGGCAAGGTGCCCGAATTCAACCCCGCTACCGACAGCGAAGAATGGGGCGTGTTCCTCGCCACCTGCAAAAAGATTTTCGAGAAGGACCCGAAGCAGTGGACCCGCGCCCGCGAGGCTCTCCGCGGCGTTTCTGAAGAAACCACCACCGGCGTGCATCGCCTGTACCAGATGGCCCAGGCCGGCCGCCTCAAGTTCCCGGCCATCAACGTGAACGATTCCGTGACCAAGTCCAAGTTCGACAACCTCTACGGCTGCCGCCACTCCCTCATCGACGGCATCAACCGCGCCACCGACGTGATGATGGCTGGCAAGATTGCCGTAGTGTGCGGCTACGGCGACGTGGGTAAGGGCTGCGCACAGTCGCTGCGCGGTCAGGGTGCCCGCGTGATCATCACCGAAATCGACCCGATTTGCGCACTCCAGGCCGCCATGGAAGGCTACGAAGTCAAGACCCTCGACGAAGTCGTGAGCTACGCCGACATCTTCGTGACCACCACCGGCAACACCGGCATCATTAGCGCAGCACAGATGAGCAAGATGAAGCACCGCGCCATCGTCGGTAACATCGGCCACTTCGACAACGAAATCGACATGGCTGGCCTCAAGAAGATTCCGGGCATCAAGAGGAACGAAATCAAGCCGCAGTACGACGAATGGATTTTCCCCGACGGCCACAGCATCCTCGTGCTCGCCGAAGGCCGCCTGCTGAACCTCGGCTGCGCTACCGGTCACCCGAGCTTCGTGATGAGCGCAAGCTTCACGAACCAGACCATCGCGCAGATCGACCTTTGGCTCAACGCCCAGGGCAAGCAGACTGTCGCCGGCATCAAGTACGAAAGCGGTGTCGTCTATACGCTCCCGAAGATCCTCGACGAAAAGGTCGCACGCCTCCACCTCGAAAAGCTCGGCGTTCACCTGACGACCCTCACCAAGGCCCAGGCCGACTACATCGGCGTGCCTGTGGAAGGCCCGTACAAGGCTGATCATTACAGGTACTAGTGATTAGTGGTTGGTGGTTAAGAATAACTACTAAAGACGAGAGAAGCGTCATCCTGAGCGACCATAGGTCGCGAAGGATCTAAAAATTTCCCCGTGCAATTAAAATGCGCGGGGAGTTTTTTTATAAAAAATAGCTGAAAATCCATACCAAGAAACAACTTTGATATAATTTAGGTTGTGGATAAAACAGAGGATACCCAATCAGAATTATATCAAAGGGAAGAATTTTAAGCCCCTAAATTGAGAACCGAGTAGGCTGATTCCTTACTGGACGGTTCCAATTCACGGCGACCAAGATATTACACCATCTCGATCGCTAAATCCACAAGTAAACTTATAAACTGGTGGCAGTTAATGTCATAAGGAGCTTTTATGGAAAAAAAGCTTAAGAGTTGTATTGTTTGCGTCAAAAAATGGTTGAATGAAACAGCTAAAATTCGGAAAGCGATTGGCCAACTAATTAATATTTTCAAGTTGGCAAAGCTAATCAGCGAATATTGGCCTATAATTCACGCATTGATTAACCAATTCATAAACAACTAGCAAAAAAACTTCCTAAACCGGAACTTAGCAACAAAGTTCCGGCAGGAAGTATGTCTTTACATCCTTACCCAGCCCTCACTGCATTCAGCAAATCCTGGTAGCTCGCTACGTGTGCGTAGTGGACATTCCCGGTCGAGGCTTCATTGAACAGCTTCTTGGCGCATTCGATTTTTGCCTTTTCGACAGGGCGAAGCATCATTGTATCCATTGAACCTTTTGTTTCGGCAACAAAGAATACGTGTTTTACTTTGTCCTTTTCAAAGGCGATAGCCCAGTCGGGAGCGTAGTTGCCTACAGGGGTCGGAATCTGGAAGCTTCTCGGTAGTTTGGCGTACACGCAGACTTCGGTTGCCTTTTCTAGAGCTTCGGCAAATTCTTTTTCGCCATTGCTGTCGGGGAACACATATTCCATGATGCTCTTGTTGGCGGGGATTGCGCGTTCGTATGTTGAAGAATGCTTTTCGTTAGTGAAAATGGTACTGTCGTAAGTGTCGTCGATTGTGTTGTAGCGAATGCACTCCACAATCATGGTCGCTTTCTGTTCCTTGATGGTCTTGATGACTTTGCTGATAAATTCTTCAGGATTGCTCTTGAATAATGCAAACTTGCTTGCGTCAATCCGCTTCAATATGGCGACGACGGTTTTGCGGGTGAGGGTCGCGCCCTTGGCAATTTCACCGACCAGATCATACTTGGTTTGCGACATGGCGGCGATATCGACTACTTCCGAAGCGGTTTTTTGGTTGTCGCCAAAATCGTTTACGTCTTTCTGCTCGCCAGACTGCACTGTATAAGACAACTTCTTCACAATCAAGTTTGCATTGATATCGTCCACGACTTTCTTGATAAGTTCGTCGCTGTCGTAGTGCACGGTATAGGCGTACTTGTGGTTGATTTGATTCCACAGTTCCTGGAATTCCTTCTTTTCGAAGTTCGCCTTGTTGAGTCCGTTATCCTTGATTTCTGTCTGGTTGCCGTCTTCGACCATTCCGTCAAGGGCGATTGATTCGTCAAAGATAGATTGCACAAGCTTGTGGACATCTGCTTCCATGGGGGCGATGGAAGCCTTCTTGATAGGCTCCAGCGTTCCGTTCTTGAGGGCGATCTTGTAAACCTCGGTAACGTTGCCCTTGTCGTCAATGTAATCGTTAATGAGCAAGTAGGCGTGAATGGCATCCGCTTCGGCCTTTGTAATCGGGCGTTTGACTCCATCGACAGTGACGTTCTTGCCGATAAAGAATTCTTCGTCGGCCTTTGTCGGGCGAGTACGCAGGACTTCCTTGGTTTCGGCTTGAAGGCCCGAAACGAAATCTTTGTAGCTTTCGTTTGCAATGACGGTCAGCTTGTTGACTTCGTGAATGTTTTCGCCGAGTGAATCAAGGTCCATGCGGTTGCCGTTGATATCTACACACAAGCGAAGGCCGCGGCCTACTTCTTGGCGTTTTGCCGTAGCGGAACTTGCGTGGCGCAATGTGCAGATTTGGAAAACGTTCGGATTGTCCCAGCCTTCACGGAGTGCCGAATGCGAGAAGATGAATCGCGTCGGTTCATCAAAACTGAGCAACTGTTCCTTGTTTTTGAGAATCAAGTCGTATGCAGAAATATCGTCCGCGATGTCGGAACCACGTTTAAGGGCGCTATTGATGGCATGACCCTTCTTGTCGATGGAAAAATATCCGTTATGGACTTGTGCGGCATCAAAGCGGTCCAGATACTCCTGATATTTCCCGTTGAACAGGTTGCTGTTTTCGTTACGGTAGTAATCGTATTCTTCTTCGAAAATTTTCTGGTATTCGCCTTTGACTTCGTTGCCTTCGTCATCGTAAGACTTGTATTTGGAAACTTCGTCAATGAAGAACAGCGAAAGCGTCTTGATGCCGCGTTCAAAATTAAACTTTTCTTTTTCGAAGTGTGACTTGATGGTTTCGCGAATTTGGGCGCGCTTCATGGCGTCTTCGGAAATATCGCCGACAACTTGTCCCTTGCTTAGAACAACATCATTGACAAAAGTAACTGAACTACGTTCAGGGTCGATATTCAGGACTTCGAGCCCCTTATAGACCTGGAGGCCTGTCGCTGTTTCAAGCTTGTCGCCCGCCACGAAACTCAAAATTTTGCGGGTGATGACTCCGCTTTTCAACTTGACATTGACTTCTATCTTTGCGATGGGAGCCTTGTTCTTGCTTTTGACGATGTCATCAAGATACATGTAATCCTTGATGCCCGGGATATTGCTGATTTCAAAACCCTTGACCTGGATTTTCTTGACAAGTTTCTTGTTGTATGCATCCAGTGCGTCCAAGGCGTAAATCAGGTTATGGTCGGTCTTGTGAGTTGCCGAGAAATATAGGGTGAACAGCGGATTGAATCGCTTGAGGCCTGCTTGCGTAGCAGCGCCTTCCATCTTTTGCGGTTCGTCCATAATGATAATCGGGCGGTTCGCGGCTAGCACATCAATAGGTTTACGGCTTGCAAATTCATCGCGCTCGGAATAGATAATCTTGCTTTCTTTATTGTTCGCGCCCTCTTTCATGGAACTGGCGAACGCTTGCGTGTTAATAATCATCACGTTGATTCCGGCATCGCTCGAATAGGAATCAATCTTTTGCAGGTTAGAACTGTCATAGACGAACCACTTGGCCTTTTTGCCGTAGTGTTCAAAGAAATGCGTCTCCAGCATTTCGAAACTTTTTGCGACACCTTCGCGGATGGCGATACTCGGCACCACCACGACGAACTTGCTCCAACCATATCGCTTGTTCAGCTCGAACATCGACTTGATATAGACATACGTCTTGCCGGTGCCAGTCTCCATTTCAATGTCAAGATTCACAAGTCCAAGATTCTTGTTCAGCTTTTCAGACTTTTTGATGTCGTTTTCGAGCTGGAGTTGGCGGATATTTTCAAGAAGATTGCCTTCGGATTGCACCAGTTCGTGGTTACTGTAGCCTTCCTCGTTTTCGAGCCTGAGCATGGGTGAATTGACCTTGCCGATATCGCGACGGTACAAGGTTTTGTCAATACAGGGTTCGCCATCGAACACGCGGGCAATGCATTCCACCGCGTCGGTCTGGTACTGTTGAATCTTGAACTTAAACTTCATGTTTTACCCCGAGTTCTCTTAAATTCCACTTTAAATTGAATTTAAGAGAACCTCATTTTTTTCGACGTTTTAATCCTTTTGCTAAAGAATCACTTGCTTGTTTATATATCATGTATAATCCATCTGATTGTGTCGTCTTCTCGCTTAACTTATGCTGTAATGAATCTAATTTTTGATTTTGTCGTTTTATACTATCAACATATAATTCATTCTTTTTTGACAGTGAAAGGATTGAATCGTTTAATGTTTCTTTTAACTGTTTTACATTTTGCAAAGCGTCTAGAGATCTATTTAAAGATATTATACTGTCATTTAGGTCCGAGTTGTTTTTTTGTAATTCATTTTTTTCTGTCTTTAAGGACTCGCGTTCATCATATAGTTCTTTTTCTTTTGAGTTCGCCCCTTGATTGTAACTTAAACCTATTACTGGAGCAATGATAATTCCAACAATGGTTATAACATGTCCTTTACTCCAACCTTCAACTTTTTTTATTGTTGGAGGAATAGGCGTATGAGCATTTATATAGCCTTCTGTATATACAATGAGATTTGCTAGCTTGGATGGGCCATTTCCGGCAAGACTTATATAGTCCCAACTAATATCATTTTTTTCATCAAATGGTAAAATTGTAGGCAAATCCGTAGGGTTACCATTATTATAAGAAATTAAATTATAATTATCAATCAGTCCCTTTAATGTCGTAGGAGTTTTTATTTCGCCATTTTGAAGTTTTTTAGCTGTTTCAAGAATACTTTTTAATTGTCCTAATTCAATACTCATATATACATCTTCCATTACAGTACCTTCCGGATGGTGTCTTTGCTGTAGGCGTTCCAGAGTTGTTCGAAGTTGTCGGCGACGTTGTCGGTGGCGAGGGAGCTGTCGCGCATGACGAAGTAGTAAGGCTTGAGTTTTGCGATTTCGGTGATGGTGGCTTCGTCAATTTTTTCGTCGAAGCAGGCGACGAGTTCCTTGTCGTTTACGAAGAATACTTTCTTGCCGTTGATTTCGCGTTCTTCGATTTTGCTAGAGAGTTCAAGGTCACATTCTAGCATGACCTGGAACAGCAAATCCATCGGGGTGCGGTCGCGTTTGATGTTGGTGTCGAGTTTATCGAGGAAACCCTGGTCGATGTCGGCGGGTTTGTAATACACGTCGTTCATGTTGCTTTCGGCAAGTTTCAATACGCGGAAGCCGATGTCAAGATTTTGGGCGGTAAGACCCGTTTCTTCCTTGATTTTCTTGCCGGCACGGCGGATACGTTCCTTGCCGATTTCACAGATGGTCTTGTAGCCAGCCTTGTAAGCTTCGGAGTCCTCTGCAGTCACTTCAGGTAACTGAACGCAGATGAATTTACGATTGCCATTATCTTCTGCGTTAAGTTGCATTACAGCGTGGGCTGTTGTTGCAGAGCCAGAGAAGAAATCAAGAATAAGGGCATTTTCATTATTTTGTATAAAGAAATTGATTAAATATGTTAATAGAGATGTAGGTTTGGGATAATCAAAAATTTTCTTTCCATCAAAAATTTGAGATATTGATCTTCCTGCATTTTCTGTTGTATCAACACCTACTTGAGAATCAATTAAATTCGGAGGCACCTCTCTATTATATTCTGCTTTTTTGTAAGAAATAACGAGCTGTTTTGAAAGTTCGATTTTTGTTCCAGATTTGATTTGTTCATTGAGTGTTTCTTGAACCCAAATAAATCTGTTTTTAAATGTTACATCGTTTTTATTTACGCCGTTTTCTACAATTAGATCATTTAGCAATTCATTAGGAAATTTATCTGTTCCGTAAATGCCTTTTTTATAAGTACCATCAGGAAATTTCGCATGAACAGTTCCTGATTTGAACGTTAACTCCTTATAAGAGTTTTGTGGTTTTGTTATTGGATCATTACTAGGGCTTTCTTTTTTTACACCACGGAAAACATCTTCATTTTTTCCTTTTTGATATGCAAAGATGTATTCAATGTTTTTCTTTATTTTTTTTGACAGTGCTGGTGGTGTTGCTGATTTAAACCAATTCCATTGTCCGACAAAATTATTTTCCCCAAAAATCTCGCTACATAATTTTTTTAAGTTTTCCTGTTCATTATCATCAATAGAAATAAATATCACGCCGTCATCGCTAAGCAAATTTCTGGCGACTTTCAGGCGCGGGTACATCATGTTGAGCCAGTCGGTATGGAAACGTCCATTGCTTTCGGTATTCTTCTCGAAGTTCTGCAATGTCATATTTCCGTCTTCATCGAACATACCGCTCGTTTCGAGGAAGGTTTCGGAATCCTGCTTGAAGTTGTCGTTATAGACAAAGTCACTGCCCGTGTTGTAGGGCGGGTCGATGTAAATCATCTTGACTTTGCCCAGGTAGTTGTTCTGGAGCAACTTGAGTACTTCGAGGTTGTCGCCCTCGATGTAGAGGTTCTGCGTGTTGTCAAAATCGACGGATTCATCCTTGCAGGGGCGGAGCGTCATCGTGGTGGGTGCATTCGCCTTGCGGATGGCGTCGCGTTTGCCGGGCCAGTTGAACTGGTAGCGTTCCTTCTGCCCTTCGACCACTTCGCTGTTGATTTCCTGCATGAGCAGGTCCTTGTCGATGGCACGGACCGGGTTTCCGTCCTTGTCGAGCGATTCCGTGACGCAGTTCGGGAACAGCGCCTTGAGCTTCTCAAAGTTCTCGCTTGCCATATCCACAGTCTTCATCTTCAATTTCTCGGTCATGTACGCTCCAGTCGTATAAAAATTATGTTAGCCGGCTTTTCAAATATGTAGCAAAATCGCTCTTTATAAAAATGGAATTGTCTTCGTTGTGCCTAAATAAATTATCAAGTTTTTCATGATTAATTGGGCTAAAAAGGAGTTCCCCCTTTTCGTAATCAGGGAACATCCCTTTAACCAGTGGCATATATTGCTCTGAATGCATTGGAACGTTCTCATGGTTTGTCTCAGAACACTTTGCTAACCACTGGTTCAACGTTTCGTCATCATAATGAAGCATCAAAAAATCTTCGAAGTTATGGACGTTAAACAAGAATTCATCTTTGAAACCTGATCCCGCAAACTTTGTACTGTTATCTTGCTCGCGACTACCTTCGTTGCGGACGTAGATATCGTCGTCCAAAATTATTTTTATAGGCGTTCTTGGATTGTCCTTGCGTACTTCCTTGCGCTTTTTTTGAACCTCAGAGTAAAAACCCGTACCTACAGGCTTGGGAATGAATTTAAAATTATATTCGTTTTCCCGTAAATATCGATTGAGTTCCTGAATGTAGGCGTATTCAGATGGCCCCTCGCACAATAGAATTATCATTTCATTATTCGCCATGCCAGGGACCTGTTACAAATAAGGAAACGGAATGCCATCGAATTCACCGGAGAGATAGCGCTTTCTAAAATTCGTGACGTTTCGGACATCCGAGAATTCTACAAGCCGCTGTATTGTCGTACCTTTTTTCTTTGTCTTGTTTACGAAATCAATTTCTGAAATTCTTAAGATATCCGCATCCAGCAAATCCGTATTATGTGCCGTAAAGATTAGTTGGGCATTTTGGGTGTTGTATCGTTTATTCGTAAACATCTGGACAATTTGCTGAAATACAAGCGAATGCAAAGAACGATCCAATTCATCGATGAGCACGAGTCCGCCTTTTTCTAAGGCTGCTAAAATGCTTCCTAGAACACCGAAAGCAATTTGCGTTCCCATGGATTCTCGATTAAAGTTGAATCTGACCTCTTTTTGCTCGTCATTCTTATGATACGAATACAGGTATTCTGCAAATGCTTCCGGCCCTTCCCGTCGCACCCCTATGGGGCCTCCTTCCAAAGGATTTATTTGTAATTGGTACTCGCCTGCAGCGTCTTGTTCTAGTTTGGTTCGGTCTATTTCCAATCGTTCGATACCAAAATCCAGCTTTGTCGTTATTTTCTGCAATTTATCGAAAGCGGTTTCCTTTTGCCCTTGGTTCTTGAGTGCGTCTTCAAGCATTTTCATTCCAAGACCGGCCGGAATCTGGTTGTTTAATGAAATAAAAACCGATTTAAGGAAAAATTCCAATACATCTGCAATGTTCTTATTCAAAGCAGGGTACTTCGTTCCCATCAAATAAAGGAACGTTCTGTTCTGCAATCCATCCTTGTCGGAACATTCCACTCTCAAGAATTCTTTCAGGTCCTTTTCTTTGTAAGTTGCCGAAGAAACTTTGGAAAAATGAACCAGTTCGGAATCCTTTATTTCAAATATAGGCCGATTGTCGTCATCCCGACCTTCATTTAAAAATTCATGAACAATCTTTTTTTCGGAATATTCGACACCATATGTAAAGATCGAACCGTTCAGAACAATTTTTGATTCGAAATACGTGGTTTCGTTATCAGAAATCAATAAGTTCGGATCAAATACAGGAACTGCACCATTCTTCAAAAATGGTTCAAACGCATCGCCAGTACCAAACTTTAATAGATGGTCGAATGCAAAAAATGCCTTTATAATGTTACTTTTTCCACCGGCATTCGCTCCGTAGATGGCAAGACATGGCACCAGACGTTCCGCCTTGTCTTCCAAGAATGCCCATCTTGGCAAATCCTTATAGCCATTTGGGGCTTTTCCTTCCTCATATGTCATTGAAACCATGGTTTCAATGATGGATCGGAAATTCCTTATTTTCATGGAAATGAACATAAAAAGCCTTTTTTATGGGTTATTTTTACTCAATTTAAAAAAAATGCGGCAAAAAGCAACAAGATGAACAGTTTTTTTGTTTATTTTACATCATTTTCCAATTGTAATTCCAATTCCTTGACTTGGTTTATGAGCTCCATTTTGCGTCGGGGCTGTTTTTCCTTGTAGGCTTTTGCCTTCAGGTCCTCGATTTTCTTTTGCAGGGCTTCGCGGGCGTCATCTGCCGCAATCTGCTCTACAAGGGTGTTTTCGCCTTCGACGACAATGTTCCCGATACTCTTGATTAGTCCTTCCCAGACTTCGTCAAGATCCGTCCCCTGCAATTCCAGTTTTGCGTTTTCTGCTTTTACTGGCTTTGTTGCATACAGGTTCTCGTAATATACTGCAAATTGCACCGTTCCGTCAAGGACCAGCGCAAATACCATGTTTTGCGGTATTGCCTTGGCGAGCAGTTCCAGATTTTTCTTGCCGCAGCTGGGGTGCTTGAGGTTCAGCGTCAGCACGTAGATGCCCAGAACTTTTTTCCCGGGTTTTAATCCGGGCACGGTCGCTTCTGAAATATGGTTCGAGATGAACATCGTCGAGATGTCCGCATTGAACGCGTCTTGCGCGGAGCGGTTCACCTTGAACTGGGTAAACACTCGCTCTTTGGAGAGTTGCCGCGAAAGTTCCGTATTTGCAGGCAGGCCGTACATTATTTCACCACGAAGAAGCTGATGAGTTCAAAGTCGTCAAGGCCGGCGGGGACCTTGTCAAAAAGTTCACCCTGGTCGCCGCCGAGGAAACTGTCTATAGCGCTTTCCTTGCGGACATCTACGATAGATTCTACGGCCTTGTCAAGCAGCTTGGAGTAGCGGTCCATTCGCTTGCCGTCGGCGGTCTCTTTGTTGAACGCTTTGCACAGGTCTTTCAAAGGTTCCACTTTGCCTTTACTCAGTGCGCGTACGTTATCTAGCAAATCCTTTGGTGCAAGGTGGTTTGTAATCACGTTGCCATCGTTGTCCAAATAAACCATGTAGAACGGATGCAGACGGTTTCTCTTGCCGATGTTAATTTCGCCAGTCTTGTTCTTGAGCACGAAAATGACGCCTTCGGGGAGGTTGGCGGTCTTTGCTACGACAGCGTGGAGGCCATGCGGAGTGTGGTCGATATCGGGATTGTCCTTCATGTATTCAATCAGGTCTTGACGGAATTCATTCAAACCCAAATCCATGATGGATACACCCTTGTTCATCTCTTCAAGGTCAACAACTTCGTCGTGCAATCGTTTCAGCTGGTCACGTCGGTAGTCAAGGTCGCCGGGTTCTTCGGGAGCAATCGGGTTGTCGTCGCCAGTAGAGGTCATCACGACGGCCTTCATCTTTGATTCTACACGGCCTTTCAAGTTGATGTATTCATCCAGTTCAATATCCGGCCAGAAATTCACCAGCTGGATGCTCTTGTTTTTGGAACCAATGCGGTCAATACGGCCGAAACGCTGGATAATGCGAACGGGGTTCCAGTGAATATCGTAATTTACGAGGTAATCGCAATCCTGCAAGTTCTGGCCTTCAGAAATGCAGTCCGTCGCAATCAGGATGTCGATGTTTTCCTTGATTTCCGGATAAATAGCCTGTTTTTCTTTGGAGATGGGAGAAAACAGGGTCAAGGCCATGTTGAAATCCATTTTTCTCTTGGTCTTGAGCGTCGTGCGGCCGTTTACATCTCCTGTGACCAGTGCTGAATGCAAGCCATATTTCTTGAGGACGTGTTCTGCAACATTGTTGTAAAGGTATTCGGCTGTATCGCTGAAAGCTGAGAACACGATAACTTTACGGTTGTCGTTGTTGAACGGATGCTCGATTTTGTTGTCGATATCGGCAAGCAGCTGCTGCAATTTGGAATCATGTTCCGGCGTCACGACGGAAATCATCTCGATAAGTTTCGTAATGGTTTCGCAATCGGCATTGAGATCACGTTCCCAGGACTTGTAGTCCAAATCGTCTAGGTGGATGCGGTTGTTTTCGCGACCGACGGTGATTTCGTCTTCGTCAAGACCGAGCCCATCGATATCGTTGATTTCCAAATCAGCAACATGGTTGCGAAGCTTGACAAGGGTGTCCCCCATCAAGGTCTTTATGTGACCAAGCGATGTATTGAAAGAATAGATAGAACTTTCAAGCCGCTTCAAAAGTTGCACTTGCATGAGAACGCGGATACCACGTTCTCGGTCAATTAGAGAAAGTCCTTTGCCGCCTGTTTTTGTCGGGGCGTCGTCCTCGTACTTATAGAGTCTGCTCGGTAGAATGTACGCCGAAGGTGAATACACGACAAGTTTCAGCTTTTGCAACAGGCTTATTATTGCACGGAAAGTTACAGAAGAGTCAATGTCGGTAATGCCCGGGCGGCGGGCAATGGGCTTGAGACGTTCAGGGAACGCTCCGATTTTGCTCGTGTCGTAGAATTTCTCGATGTGCTTACGGCTGCGTGCGATGGTAACAGAATCAAGAATCTTGAAAAAGTCAAAACTGAGCATTCCGAGCAGTCGCTGGGTAGTGCGTTCGCTTTCTTCCAACTCTGACCACTTGCTATAAGCAGATTGTGCCTGCTTGAAAATATCGGCGATGGTTCTGTCTCCAGTTCCGATTGCCTGTTCCAATTGGCTTGAGTCGCCTTCATAGGCAAGTTCCAGCTGGTTCTTGAGATCGTTAAAGCGGTTGTTTACCGGGGTTGCCGACAGCATCAGAACCTTAGTGCGAACGCCTTGACGAATGACTTTGTTCATCAACTGCAAGTAGCGATTTTCTTTCGGGTCTTCATCGTTGCCCATGTCGGTGGTCTTGCCACCGTTGCGGAAATTATGGCTTTCGTCGATGACGATAAGTTCGTAATTGCTCCAGTTGAATCGTGCGATATCAATGTCGCCCGAATAGCCCGAAGTGCGGGAAAGGTCGGAGTGGTTCATGACCCTGTAAGCAAAACGATCGCTTGCAACAGGATTGTTCTTGTAGTTTTCGCGATAAGTGAGCCAGTTGTCGCGCAACTTTTTGGGGCAAAGCACAAGCACGTTGCGGTTCTTGTTCTCGTAGTACTTGATGACCGAAAGGGCCGTAAATGTTTTACCTAGACCGACGCTATCGGCAAGAATGCAACCGTTGAATTTTTCCAGCTTGTTGATAATAGCAAGGCTTGCCTCTTTTTGGAAATCGTAAAGTTTATTCCAGATGGCGCTGTTCTTGAAACCTGTCGCCTCGTTTGCCAAATCATCTTCGGAAATGTTATCGAGGAACTCGTGGAAAATGTTATAGAGCGTAACGAAGTAAATGTAGTCCGGTGAATTTTCGCGATAGACATTCTCAATGCTTTCAAGAATCGTATCGGTGATGTCTTGCAACTTTTCGTCGTCGTTCCAAATTCTGTTGAATGACGCGAGAAAATTGTTCGATATGGGCGCTTCGATTTTATTTATGCCAAAACCCATATAGTTGCCTTTTTCAAGGCCGAGTTCCGTCTTGCTAAAATCGTTAATCGGTGTGAATGCCGTTTTTTCACCGGCAGGGTCAGACACGACTATGGAACCTGCGTGGACCACCTGGTCTGAAACATTCGTCTTGAACTTGACCTTGCGACGAATCCAATCGGCGCATTCCTTGGCGATTGCTTTTTGCGAAAGCTGGTTGCGTAACTTTATTTCGAATTCCGTGCCGTATAAAGAACGTTCGCGGTTCAACTTGGGTATGTAGAATTCGCGTTGTTCCTTGCTATTCTTGGCAGCATCCGTTTTAGTAAAAGTCGGCTTGGTAAATAAGAAATGGAGTTCTTCGATGTTTTCCAGTTCTTTTTTCAGGGCTTCATAGGCGTAAATGGAAAAACTTGCTGCAGCGATAGATAAGCGGCCCCCGGTCCTCAGGGTCGACTTCAGTTCGTCATTGAGGGTGACGGTTACATTGTCAATAAAGGTCGGCATTTGGTTTTAATGTAGTAATAATTTAAATGAAACAGTTTTTCTCACTTGAACCATCCAACTTATTCGAATGATTATATTTGCCATATGATGAAGTTCCTTTTCCTGCTTCTTGCGCTATTCTTCGCGGCTTGTTCCGAGTATCCGGATATGGAACCGGATATTTTGGCTCAGCACATCTATTCGCAGAATCCGATTGAACTTGGTAGCTCGAATAAGGAATATGTGGCGATGTTGGCAAAGTCATTTGGAATGAACGAGGGCGCGATTATTGCCGTCCAAAAGCATATCCTGTCAAAAAAGACGACCGATAAAATGAAGTCCGATTATGAGAAAGCCATTTATGAAAAGGCAGTCAAGCTTGAGCAACAGAACGGAGAGTCTGCACGAAAGGATTTTGTGGTCAATGTCCTTGCCCCGTATCTGGATGCCTTGAGCCGTAATGAGATTTACATGTCTGGACCGGACAATGAATCTTTTGAACGCATTGTAAGCAACCTCTATGGAAAGTTTTTCCCGGATGATGGAGCCGCCCAATCATTATTTGCATTTATGAATGCGGCAAAGGTTTACTTTAGCGGAGAATCTTTCAATGTAGATCTCAAAAATACGGTCAACAGGAACCTGCTAAAATACGGATTGTTCCTGGATTTTGAACTGCAGAGTATGGCAAGTATCCTAAAAGTCCAAGATACGCTTTTGCCAATGACGGCGTACAAGGGTGATTCCTTGGCGGCAATAAACCTTAAACGTTTTATTCCTGGATTGATGCCCTCGAAAGCGGGCTACTATACCATAGGGATGAATTATGTCGTCGTCCTTGACGACATGATTGCGGCCCGCGCAGAATCCGATTCGCTGGAACTGGAGCAGGGGGAATTCTACAGGAAATATGGCGATAAACGCTTTGAACATTTTTGGCGTTACTTGGGCCTAGATTTGAGTTTGCAGAAGGCGAGCGAAATCTACAATCGCCTTTTGAAAAAAGACCTCGGCGGGAAAATTTTCGCCTACATCAAACGGGTCGAAGAATTGAACACCGCCATCCACGAGACAAAACACATTGTTGACCAAATTGAACACCCGGAGTTGACCCTGAATTTGGACGCCGAGTTTTCGGCGCATGTGACCGAGGCTATTTTTAGTCCAGCACCCAATGCGGCTCTACTTTCCGCAATCCAGCGTATGGAAAATTACGCTATGGTCCAACGTCAACCCTATTTGAACCAGGTTGTCGTGAAATTATGGACCATGGCAAAACGTAGCGCCTATGAAGAACAATACACGGATGATTCTTTGCGCATAGACTTGACGGATCTATACAACAACTATCGCACTATCCGCGAAAATGCCTACTTTGAGCCCCTAGATGAATTTGCCGAAAAAGTAGCAGGAAAGCTGTAGCTAAACAAAGTTCTTCTGAATCTCAGATTCATAATGTATTTTGGGAAAATGAAGATATGGTTCACTGTATTTCGTCGAAGTGAACTATTTTGGTTTCGCATTACAAAAGTCAAGTTTTATATTTTACTCAAAAGCATTCCACCCACTTGCCGCGGGCGACGGCGCGGGCGTGAATGGGGCCGAGCATACGGCTGCCTTCCAGCGCCCAAAACACGAGGTAGCTCGACGCGAGATCGACCATGTGCATGCAGTACCTGGCAGTCGCGAGGTTGTGCCTTTCGCGGTTGAAGCACGACACCATCAGCAGGCGCCCGCTCTTCACGGCCTTCTTGCAGAAATCGGGCAGGGTATCCGGCAGCTTGCAGCCCATGAACCACACGGCAGAACCGCCGTACTTCAATACGTAATAAAGAATTTCGCATTCCGAGCGCGAATGAAACGTGCCGACAATGCACTTGCGCTGCCGCCCCTTCGCTATGGCCCATTGTTCCCTAATAATGCCTTCAGCACCATCCAGCTGCCGCGATGCATAAACACCTATACGGGCTCGGGGTTTCTGCAACAGTTCCATATTGCCCATCGTCTTCATTCCGACAATTTCAAATTCCTTCATCTGTACTCCTGTTCGGTTTGTTTTTACCGCATAAAAAAAAAGACCGCTTTCGCACATAATGCGAATTAACGATCTAAAAACACGGGCTAGTACTTAACCAGCTATCTCAAATATACAAAAAAATCCAGGCTTAATCCACGTCAAAGACAAAGCGAGCTAATATACGCCTGCGAGATTCCACCACGGCTATGGTGCGGCCACAGGCGTTGGGCGGGAGTTCCCCGCCTTTGCCGACTAGTACGCCAAGTACGTTTCCTTGCAGATCGAATAGCTTGATTCGAGCATTGGCAGGTGCACCAAAAATGGAGAAATGCCTACCGGTCTGTTGCATGGATATATACTCGTTGAAGGACAAACCTTTGCGGGGTTCGCTATACTCGCCTAGCAGCTTGAGCATCGTGTCTGCATAACGCCTTCCCAACATTTCGTAACCTTCGCGCGTAAAGTGCAGATAGATTCCGTTTTCGTTCAGGCCGGGGCAACCTTTAGCCGAAATCAAGTGCGCATTCGGAATCATTTCTACCGTACGTTCCACCGTCGGGTTTCGCCAACCCATTTGACCGCCCATTTCTGATGTCACGAATTCACCCATGAGAAAAGGCACCTTTGTCGAATCGAGTTTCAGGTCCGCCATAAGATCGCGGTACACCTTCCGGACTCGGGTCGGCCAGTCTTCCCTAAGGGCGTCGGCTTCACCTTGGTGAAAAAGGATTCCCTTGATGACGCCTTGACGCTTTGCAATCTTTCCCAAATCCACCAATCGCTGATACAGGTTTCCGCCATATTCCTTCAAGTACGGTTCCCACCAAGAGTCGCCTTCCTTAAGAGACCTCTTGAGGTATTCCTGATAACGGTCCTTGTCAAACAAGTCTATGCTTTGCCCACCAATAGAAACATTGACCACAGCCACCCTAATGCTGTCCGGCAAAGATTCAGCCATCGCACGTCCGAAGAAATCAAGAGGTCCTATTCCGGCTCCGGAATTTCCCAAGGGCGGTGTCGCCATATAAAACTTACCCATCTTTTGAGAAGAAAGGTTTACAGACCGCAAGACAAGGAAACGAGGATTGTGAATGAAGTCCTCTTTTGTAATAGGAGCGACTCCGGACATGTTAGATTGACCGAAGGCCAAATAGATATGAAGATTCGGATTTTGCGCAAAACACACTGTGACCGACAGCCACAGTACGATACTTAGCACTTGAGCAATTAAAGTCCTTCTTATCTTCATCGCTCCCTCTCAACAAGAAATATACTCTAATTTAACCCGCAAAAACATCCCCAACCCCCTTTTCAAAGGAAAAAGTCCTGTAATCTTCGTCACACTGTTTACATATGTAACATTAAACATTGCTTACATGGCTTTTTTTGCACCCCCGATAATTGTATTTTATGGGTATGAACTCGAACGAAATGCAAATTGTCAAACAGATTGTCCTGCTAGTCGTCGCAGCGGTGATGCTGGGCTTTATTTACGGCTAGTTCGTCAATCCTTTTCACAAAAAAACGGCCATTAGAGATCCTCTAATGGCCAAAATTATAGAGCAGCCAACTAGCAATTAGTAGTTGATTGCAATATAGAAGCTGCCGGCACCAAAGCGACGGTCAAAGCTTTCAAAGCCATCCCACAATGCATCCCATGCAAGACCAATTTCAAGTTGCGTTGCCGAATTGCGGAAGAAGATGACACCCAGTTCTGCACCACCGGCAAGACCCAAGGCAAAACCTTCTGAGTCTTCGCTGTAATGGTCGTCCACCTGAATGCCAAGACCAAAGCCTGCTCCTAAAAACGGGGTGATTGTCCCGGTGCTGGGGAAGAAACGGCCGCCCAGCAAGAAGGATTCGTGCCACTGCCATGCATCGCCAAAAGACATGTTCATGTTGTTCACGATGGTAATGGCAGCCTTCGGAATCACTTCGAAAATACGAGCGTAATGGAACACAAAGGCCTGCTCCCAAGCACGGTCGGTGTCATAAAGTTCATGGCATGCATCGGGATTACGAGACTTGTCGCAGCCGGGATCCTTGAATTTGTAGTTGTGCCAAATCGCAGCACCCAGACCGTAGCTCACGTAGTTGCGGGTGGGGCGCTTGTGGGCAAAGTTGTCGTTCGGGTCGCCGTCGTTACGGTCGGCGGGCACGAGCACGACGACATCGGGTTCCGAGCGGCTTGTCGTAGAGGCGTACGTATCATCGCTTGCACTGTTATCGTCAGCCACATTGGCAAGGGCGGACTTTACGGCACCTTCAATGGCCACGTCGAGGTCGTCTACGGAGCCGGCCTTCTGTTTGCCGCTACCGACCACGGAACCGTCCTTGACCTGTTCGCAGACCACCACGAAGGAGGAACCCATAGTCATGACGTTGGTGCGCAGCTGGATTTCGGCGCTGCCGTCAACCGGGGTATTGCCCGTCTGGCTCACGGAGGCGCGCACAATAGATTGCACCATGCTCGGGGCATCGGGCGCAAATTCCGCACCTTCGGGGGCAAGGACTTGAACGTTTGCGGCAAACGAGATTGCTGCCAGAGAGAAAAGGGCCGTAATAATCTTCTTCATATCCCTAAATATAGATAAATAAAATAGACGAAAGAAAAAGCGCCCCCATTGCTTATTACTACCTTTTAGCGATGAGGAATGAGAAATTCCATTCCACAGGCCACTTCCAACTTCCTACTGTCTACTTCGTACTAGTTTATGAATAAAGCCGCTATTATCGTTGCCGTTTCGATGCTTTTGAGCCGCGTGCTCGGAATTTTCCGCGAAATGCTTTTGGCGCATGCCGCGGGCGTGTCGCTTGAAAAGAACGCTCTTGACCTTGCGTTCATGATTCCGGACATTTTGAATCACGTGGTGAGCACCGGATTTTTGTCGATTATCTTTATCCCGATTTTTACGGGCTACAAGGTGGCCGGCGACGAGAAGGGCAGTTGGAAGTTCTTTAGCAACGTGTTGAATACTTTCGGGATTGCGCTCTTGATTTTGGTGGTGCCCGCGTTCATTTGGATGAAGGAACTTTTGCAACTCTTGACGGTCGAGGGAGCCACGCCGGAACTGATCGAGCGCGCCGCTTACTATGGCCGCATCATTTTGCCGGGACAGGTTTTCATTTTTGTCGGGAGCATTTTGGTCGCGGTGCAGCACACCCGCAAGCAGTTCTTGATTCCGTCGCTGACGGGCCTGATTTACAACGTGGCGATTGTGGGCGGTGGCGCTTTAGGGCTTGCGCTCGAAAAGTTCACCGGCACGGAATACGGCCTGGAAGGATTCGCCTGGGGCGTGCCGGTCGGCGCCTTTATCGGGTTCTTTGCCTTGCAGATTTTAGGCGCCCGGCGTGGCGGCGTGCATTATGAACTCTTGGTGCAGCCGACTCACCCCGATATCGTTCGCTATTTCAAGATGATGCTCCCGATGTCGCTTGGTGTGGGCTCCATGTTCGGTCTTGAATTTATTATCCGTAGTTTTGGCGCAAACTTCGGTACCAGCGGCATTTCAAGCTTGAACTATGCTTACCGCGTGATGTACACGCTGGTGGCCGTCTTTGGATTCTCGGTGAGTGTCACAAGCTACCCTGATATGGCCCGCCTCGTAAAAGAAGGCGATTTTGGCCAGCTGAACCGCAAAATCTGGAAGAGCCTTTCACGCATGTTCTGCATCTTGATTCCGGCCGTGGTTGCCGTGTGGGCATTGAGCTTCCCCGCTGTTCGCATTCTCTTTGAACGCGGAGCCTTCCAGCGTGAAACCACCGAAGCAATTTCTGAAATTTTGCGCTGGTACCTGCCCGTGAGCCTTGGCCTTTGCCTGCAAGCGGTGCTCGTGCGTAGTTTTTATGCCTGCGAACGCATGTGGGTCCCGACCCTTTTGAATACGGGCATTTTTGCCGCAACCATTCCCGCTTACATTCTGCTCGGCGCACCTGAAGTGGGACTCGGCATCAAGAGCGTGCCGATTATCGGCGCTACCGGCGCCTTGCTGCAGGTGATTTCGATGATCTTTATGTGGGCCAAGAAAAACGGCACCGACGGCATGAAAGACGCTCTCTTGAACATGGCGCGCGCACTCGTTGCCTTCGGTATCATGATTGCAGCCGCTGTCGGGCTTGACCGCGTCTCGGGCACATTCGTACGCGAAGCAAACTTCGTGGTACTCGTGGTTTACGCGTGCGCTGCAGGCATTTTGCTCTTCACGCTCACGCTGATTATCCAGCGTTACCTCGGAAGCAAAGATGCCAAGGATATTCTCAACGAACTCCTTGGCAAAATAATGAGGAAATTACATTTGGCGAGATAAGCTGATGCTGACCTTCGTCAGCATGACGCTGGCGAAGTAATGCTGATGCTGAGTTTCCTCAGCATGACATCTAGCGCCAGGATTCCATAATCTTCATGCAGCCGGCGAGCAATTCGGCGGAGCGGTCCTTGGCTTCGGTTTCCACGTAGCAGCGAAATTCCGGAGCGTTGCCGCTCGGGCGCAGGTGCACGATATCGCCGGAATCGAATTCCATGCGGTAGCCGTCGGTTTCATCAATCGAGACGACTTCGCCGTGGAACGGCTTCGGGGCCGGGCCATCCTTAGGCTTGAACTTGGAAGGCTTTGCAGTAAGCGAACCAAAGAGTTTTGCGCCGAGTTTCTTTTCGCGGATTTCAGCGAGCTTTGCCTTCGACACTTCGGTCGGGAATTCTTTGAGGCGGTCACTCACCGTAAAGCGCTTCGGAAGCTTCTTGAGCAAATCGACCACGCACATTTTCTGTTCGCGAACCATCACCATCACGGCAATCATCGGGAGAAGCGCGTCGCGAGTCGGGAGAGCCGGAAGCGTGCGAGTGCCACCGTCTTCGAAACTGCGCGTGAGGTTTGTCTGCAGCAGGAATCCGCCATTTGCCTCGTAGCCTGCAACAGAGACACTTGCGTCGTTTGCATCGACCAGGCTTTCCATGCCGGCAATCACGTACGGGCTTCCGATTCGCGTGCGGCAAATCTTCTCGAAAGAGCCGCATTTTTCGAGCGACGTGTTGCAACTCACCGGAGTTGCAATGCGCTTGATACCTAGCGCCTGGGCAGCCAGGATGCCCAGCACGTCGCCACGCAGCCACATGCCTACATCGTCTGCCAAAAGCGGGCGGTCGCTATCGCCATCGGTACTGAAGATGGCATCTACGAAATCCTTGTGCGCAAATTCGCGGGCCAAGTCCTCGTCTTCTTTACGGATCGCTTCGGTATCGACCGGAATAAAGGTTTCGCTGCGGGCAAAAGGCTTGACGGTCGCGCCCAAGCTTTCGAGCACCTTCACCACGATGTCGCGGCCCACGGCGGAATGCTGGTACACGCCAATCGTGAGGCCTTGCAAAGCTTTAGTACCGAAAAATTCCGGATAGCGCTTGCAATAATTTTCTTCGGCTTCCGTTTCGACAGCCGGGAGCGCGGGGGCATTCTTGAGCATGCCCTTCGCATCGAAAATCGACTCGTCGAAATCCACCGACTGCGAAACAATTCCCTGTTCGTCTTTCTTGGTGATTTCGCCCTGCGGGTGGTTGAACTTGATACCGTTACGGTCGGCCGGAATGTGGCTACCCGTCACCATGATGGTCGGGAGCGCCTTGTCGATACCGTACAATGCGATTGCCGGGCTCGGAATGCGTCCGCAGTAAATCACCTTCCAAGAAGAATCTTCGCCAGCCTTCACCAAGGCCTTCAAGATGCGTTCGGTACTCGGACGCAAGTCACCTGCAATCGCAATCGTGTGATCGCACTTGTAGCTAGCCTCGCAGTACTTGATGAACGAGCGCGCGTACACATAGCACACGCGGTCCGTCATTGCCGTCACCAGGCCGCGGGCACCGCTTGTACCGAATGCCACGCCGGACTGTTTCATTACTTCTTGCATCGAAATGCTCATAAAAACCTCAAGCTAGTTGTTGTAAATGCAGCGAATATAGGCTGCGGTATATTTGTGTGCATTATCCATACCTATGGACGAATCCTTACGGTAGGCCCAAAGGTACGCATATTCAAATTTGTGCGACGTACCGGTCACATCGTATTCCGTCGTACTCCAGAAAAGCGCTTGTTCTCCAATCTTGATATACTTGCCGTAATATTCGTATTCACCCCCAAGCTGATTTGTAAAGTTAGCGATTGCATCGGGGTTCCTCAAAGCATAATTATAAAGGGTAAGCCATTCATCTTGACTCGGAATATGCGTTCCTTCCGGGCAAATTCCACGATACGGCAACTCAATTTCGCCCAACTGTTCGCGGTCATACTTCGTACTCACCGCCATCGCCGTCGCCCAAGTATACAGTCTGCCATATTTTTCGCAGTTCTCTTCTTCATCTGCGTAGCAGCGGCTATTCTTCATAGGAACTTCCAAATTCTTGGTGGTCCATACCTGATCACCAATCTCTACGCGTCCCAAGTCGGGATATTCGTAGTCCTTCCACGAATCATCTACAATGTCTTCGCTAGAAGAAGATTCGACACTAGATGAAGATTCATCGCTGGAAGAAGACTCGGCTGCGCTACTCGAAGATATCACCAACACAAGTCCATCGCCCTTGACGCAACGAACATATGCGCCCATATACTTGTGCGGGTTACTCCTTGCGATAGAGCCGTCCTTGCGATACGCCCAAATCCATGCGAATTCAAACCCGAAAGCCGTTCCCGTCACATCGTACTCCGTAGCGGTCCAGAAAACCGTTTCTACATCTTCGTCCCGATAGAAAGCCTTCCAGTCATACGCACCGCCAATCTGGTTCGTAAAATACGCCTTGTATTCAGGATGTTCTTCGATATATTCGTTAAGTTCCGTCCATTCATCATCCGTCGGCAAGTGTGAACCTTCGGGGCAAATTCCACGATACGGCGTAATCAGGAACCCGAGTTCTTCGCGATCGTACTTAGTGTCGATTGCCATAGCTTGCGCCCAAGTATAGATTCGGCCATACTTTTCGCAATTGGCAGGATCATCGTCATAGCAACGACTTCCTTCTACAGCAATATCCAGATTCCTGGTCATCCATTCCTGGGTCCCGATCTCTACGAATTCGTCGGTCACAAGGACAAATTCGCTGCTGCTGGAATCTTCTTTACGTGACGATGAACTTTTTGCTCCTTTAGACGAACTGGACGATTTCGTAAACTGCGACGAAGAGCTAACCTGTACCGAGGAACTCGAAATTCCTTCGGGGGCACTCAAATCTACATTGCGGTAATACGCGACACTGTCTTCCGTTTTGCAATAGCATTCGTCAAAAGTCCATTCGGGAGAATTTGCGACAAAATAGTTAAACTGGTAATTGTCTTCGGTTCCCAATTTATACTTGCAATCCTTGACATCGGCCCAAAGGTGATTGTAGCCCCTTTCGGTGATGACTTCGATATCAAAACGATTTTTTACTTTGTTGTAGTCAGCCGAAACGCACCTTGCATAAAAAGAAAGCATAAGGTTCATGCGCTCGGACACTTTATCACACACCGTTTCTTCTAGATAACTGCCGGCAGAAATGCTTTCAGACCATCCGGAATCAGCATCTACGCCATAAGTATCATAGCAGCGGTCAATCTTAGGCTCTTCTATAACCGCAACGATCCTGTCACTGCTACTGGAATCACCATCACCACAGCCATAAAAAGACAAGGCTACCGCCGTTGCGAATAGAACTTTTATCACGAATTTCCTCATAGCATAAAAAGTAGAAAAACGCAATACCCCCCCCCTATCGGGGAAAGCCCCTTATTGAGCGCACAACGACAAACAAAGCATACCGCCCCCAAAACACTTGATACAGCCGTATACAAAACAACTGTTTTTAGCAAACCTTTCCATAAAAAAAGAGGATATTTTCTACCTTGGATGTTAAAATAAGGGATGATTATGCTCAAAAAAATCTTGTCCGTGTGCGCCCTCGGCGCTTCTGCTACCCTGGCCGCCCCGCTCCTCACCAACGGAGACTTGTCTTACGGTGACGGCGGCTGGTACATTTGGAACAACCCCGATGGCCCCGCCAAGTACGACGGTAAAATCGGTGTCGAAGGCCTCGGCGTAAACGGCAGCGAAGGCGTAAAGCTCACGGTGACCGAACTCCCGAACCCTTCTTGGGGCCTCCAGTTGCAGCCGCCCAAGTGGCTTGCCGACTCCGCCTACTACAAGCTCACTTTTAAGGCCAAGGGCAACGTACCCATCAACGCAATTGTTCAAGGTGGCGCTCCGGACTGGCGTCAAAAAGAAAGCGCCTCGTTCATGCTGACCAAGGACTGGAAGGAATATTCCATGATCTTCCTTGCCGACCAAAAGGGCTACGGCGTCAATAACATCACCTTCCATGTGGGACTTGCCAAGGGTTGGCTCCAGATGGACGATGTTGCCGTCGAAAAAGTCGAAGGCATGGATGACATGAGCTGGTACAACAATTCCGCCGCACGCATCGACAGCTTGCGCAAAAAGGAATTGACCGTGAAGGCGGCTCCCGGCGCCCAGGTGAAGGTAGAACTCATGCGCCACGCATTCCCCTTCGGCACAGCACTCGCCCTTTACCCCAGCAAGGACAGCGTTGAAACATGGTACCGCAAGACCGCCAATAAGTACTTCTGGTACGGCGTTCCCGAAAACCAGTTCAAGTGGCCGGAATACGAACCCAAGAAGGGCAAAATCCGCCGCGACGAATTCAAGCAGTACCTCGACTACGTGAAGGACTACAACTGGGGATTCCGCGCACACGCCCTCATGTGGGGTATCCAGGGTTACGGCTACGACAAGCATTTCAGTTTCAAGGGTAGCTGCAAGGATATCGGCGAAAAGCTCAAGGCACGCATTACCCGCGACATGACAGAATACAAGGGCCGCATCAAGGAATACGACGTATGGAACGAAGTCTTCCACGAACCCTTCGTGTTCAACAAGTGCGGCTGGGATTTGCTGGATAGCGCCCACATTTGGGCCCATAAGGCAGACCCCGACGCGCGACTCTTCATCAACGAATACAACGTCGTTGTCGCCGGCGAAACCGACCGCCTCTACGACATCGTCAAAGGAATGCTTGACCGCAAGGTACCTGTACACGGAATCGGCGTGCAATGCCATTTTGGCGACCGTCAGCTGAACCCGGCCTTCATCAAGGCGCGCCTCGACAAGCTCGGCTCCCTCGGCCTCCCCATCAAGGTGACCGAACTTGACTTTGGCGACTGGCAGAAGGGCATGTACTTCGGCGAAGACGAACAGGCCCGCCGCTACGAGATGTTCCTGCGCATCGCCTTCAGCCACCCGGCTGTGGAAGGCATTGTGCTATGGGGCTTCTGGGATAACCGTCACTGGGTTAAAAATGGCGGCATCATCGCTGCCGACGGTCGCGAAAAGCCCGCCGCCAAGCTCATTTACGACTTGTGGCACAAGGTATGGACCACCAACGGAACGTTCAAGGCCGACGAAAACGGTATCGTGAAGTTCCGCGGCTACCCCGGCAAGTACAAAGTAACTGTCGACGGCAAGTCCGAAATGGTTGAGTTAAAGTAGACGGTAGACAGTAAAAATTTTTCAGAAGATGCTCCCATGAGGGAGCATTTTTTCTATTATGCGCAAATAAACCTTAGTGAGGAAACAATGAAGAGTTCTTATAAAATGGCAGCTACATGCGCCCTGACTTTCGCATTGGCATTCACCGCCTGCGACGATTCCACCTCGGCCAGCGATAACGGCAATGGCGGTAACGGCGGTACAAACACGCCTTGCACCGATGCCATCCAGGCGGAGTGTCCCGCAACACTTGAAGAAGGCTCCATATGCGATAACCGCGACGGCAAGATTTACAAGGTGGCAACCTTCGATACGCAGACGTGGATGATAGAAAACCTGAACTATTCTTCTTGCAGTACCAAGGGCCAAAGCTGGTGCTACGACAACAATGAGGCGAACTGCGCGCAGTACGGTCGCCTTTACAGCTGGACCGCGGCCATGGGCATCGACAGCAAGTTCCAAAAGCAATACACTACTTTATCTGGCACGCAGCGCGGCATTTGCCCCGAAGGTTTCCATATTCCAAGCGATGCCGAAACGGATATCCTTATCGCCTATCTTGAAGAGAATAACAACATAGCCGAATTCAACTTCCAATTCGGCGGCAAGAAAAATTTCGCGGGCTACGCTGATTTAGACAGAGAGGCTTACCTCTGGACTGCTGACGAAGATCACTCCGAATTCGGAGGCGTAGAAAATGTCCGCATCTGGAGCTATTCCGAAACATTTAGCTTCGGCGGCGGTTCCATATTCAAGGATAGCGGACTATCGATCCGCTGCGTGAAGGACTAAGGCTTACATTATTCAAAACAAGAATAACGACACCTTTATTTCGTTTTAAAATCTTTGAGTTCAAGAATCCGCTTGACGCTCTCGTCAATGCGGGATTCTTTGATTTTGCCTTTTTCGACAGCCTCGACCACGGCATCGAATACCTTGACGAATTCTCTGGAACAAAGGACAATATCCACGCCCGCCTGAATCGCCTTGATGGCGGCTTCTGTATTGCTGAACTGCGTTGTAATAGCGCCCATGTCCATAGCATCCGTCACAATGACTCCATCGAAACCCAGTTCGCCGCGGAGTTTGTCCTGCAAGATAACAGACGAAAGTGTCGCAGGAACGTCTTCACCGCTGACCTTGGGGGCCGAAATGTGGGCCGTCATAATCATCTGCGCTCCAGCCTTGATTCCGGCCTTGAACGGAATCATTTCGCACTTGAGCATTTCATCCCAGGTCTTTTCGGTGGAGGCATAGCCGAAGTGGGTATCGGTCTTCACATCGCCATGGCCGGGAAAGTGTTTGAGCGTGCCGATAACTTTTGCTGAGTCGAGACCATTCAGGTAACTTACCACGAAGTCGGCGGCGGTTTCCGGGTCGTCAGAAAATGCGCGGGGGCCGATAATGACATTATCCGGGTTGGTGTTCACGTCGGCAACAGGAGCAAAGTCGATATCGAATCCGTATTCCTTGACGTAACTTCCGATGGTGAATGCAGCCTTGTAGGCTTCATTGGGGTCGCCACTTTTGGCGATAGCCTCCATGCTTTCGTATTTGGGGACGTCGAAGTTCTCGTTGTTCGCGATGCGGGCCACACGGCCACCCTCTTCGTCAATCGCAAGCAGGGGCGAACCGTTCAACCGCCTGATTTCCTTGATGAACGCCGCGAGTTGCTTTTCGTCCACGATGTTGTGGGCGTAGAGAATCATGCCGCCGATGGGGTAATCCTTGTTCACGGCTGTCATAGTCTTGTTCACCTGCTGCAACTTGAAGTCGGGCAAGTCGGCGTACGCTTCCCAGTGGATGCTTGTGTCTAGCGCTTCGGGGCGCACAAAGAACATCTGCCCCACCTTCTCGCGAAGAGTCATCTTGTCGATATTGAGCGCAGAGGATTCTTCGCCGGAGTTCGACGCGGAGGAAGAATCGTCACCGCAGGCGGTTAATAAGACTAGAGACGAAAGACTAAAGACGAGAGTGATATATTTCTTGAATTTCATATAAATTCATTATTCCTCAATGGCAAAGATTTTGCCGGCCAGCATCTTGCGGAGAGCCTTCGAAAGAACCGGCTCATTGGTCAACTTGCCTGTATCCACTGTCTTCTTTTCACCGTCCATGTCGAACGAGAGCGTTGCTCCGTCATCCTTCACGTCCATCTTGACCTTTGCCCCCATGACAATGGGAACATTCACGTCGTCGTGCCCCGCGGGGAATCCGCACATCACCGGGATGTCGTATTTCTTGAGATACTTGGATAGCATTTCTTCGGTAGTTTCATAATTCAAGTCCGTTCCCGAATCCACGAATTCGCCGAGAACCACGCCCTTCACGTTCTCCATAACGCCGTGGAGTTCCAGCGCGTTGAACATGCGGTCTATATTGTGCAGGGATTCTCCGACTTCTTCCATGAACAGGATGATTCCGTCGTTCTGGAAAACATCGATATCGCTTGCACCCACCAGCGGGACGAAGGTGGCCATGTTACCGCCTACGAGAATACCTTCGGCTTTTCCTGTCTGGTTATACTTGTGTTTAGGAACTTTGTAGGTAGGCACTGTCCCCTTGAGCAAATCCTGCAAAAGGGTGCTGTTGTCGTCTGTGCCACGGGTCTTTCCGATAAACGAACTCATTGTGCCGTGAATGCTCATGACTCCCGCTTTGGTCTCCATGGCGTGCAATGTGGTGATGTCGCTGAAACCGATAAGCCACTTGGGATTGTCCGATACCAGCTTCTGGTCGATAAGGTCCACCAGTTGGATGGTGCCGTAACCGCCACGGTTGCAGAGAATTGCCTTGATGCTCGTATCCTTGAGGGCAGCGATAAAGTCGTCGGCACGTTCCTGGGCGGTGCCTGCGTACTTGCCTGCATCCAGCTTACCCACATTCTTGCCGATAACAGGTTCAAAGCCCCATTCCTTCAAGGCGGCGGCGGTATTCTGGATGTTTGAATCGGGTGTGGAGTAAGAGGGCGATAGCAGCGCCACCTTGTCGCCCTTCTTGAGGAAAGCGGGCGCCGAACATTCGGCTAGGGGTTTTGTGTCGGATTCCCCAGCGGAAGTGCCGCTGGAACTGTCGTCGGAACACGCGGTAAGGGCAAGCCCGAAAACGGTTGCAGTCAATGCGACAAATGCCACTCTATGGATAGAATTTAATTTGATAACCATAATTTTCTCCAGACAGTTCAAAATGACGCGGAAATCAAACGTCATAGCATAAATGTAAGCAAACAAAAGCAACCTTGCAAGGGCAGTCTGGGCGACGCGTGATTTGATGCACTAGAGAAAATGCCCCAGGTTCAACCTGGAGCACTTATTATAATCGATCAACTATCGACGAATGTGGCGAGAAGCGCCAACCGACTAATAATTGCGCTAAAGCGCATTACTCGTCGCCTCGGTCATGTCAGACTGCAAGCAGTCTGACGCGACACTCGGCTCCTAGTAATTTTCAGCGGTCACTTCGAAGAAGGACTGCGGGTGAGCACACACGGGGCATGCGGCCGGAGCCTTGGTGCCCACGACAATGTGACCGCAGTTGCGGCATTCCCACACCTTGACTTCGCTCTTTTCGAACACGGCCGCGGTCTCCACGTTCTTGAGGAGTGCGCGGTAGCGTTCTTCGTGGCGCTTTTCAATTGCGGCGACCATGCGGAACTTCTTGGCGAGAGCGGCAAAGCCTTCGGCTTCGGCAGTCTTTGCGAAGTCTTCGTACATGTCGGTCCATTCGTAGTTTTCGCCGTCGGCAGCAGCCTTCAGGTTAGCAGCGGTGTCACCGATACCGTCCAATTCCTTGAACCAAAGCTTGGCGTGTTCCTTTTCGTTGTCTGCGGTTTTCAGGAACAGTTCAGCAATCTGTTCGTAACCTTCTTTCTTGGCGCAGCTTGCAAAGTAGGTGTACTTGTTGCGAGCCTGGGATTCGCCTGCGAAGGCAGCCTGAAGGTTCTTTTCGGTCTGGGTTCCGGCATACTTGTTTGCCATAAATTCCTCTCTTGGTTGAAGTGTCTCGGAAAGAATATACAATTTTTTAGGCCGTCCTAGGCAAAAATAAGTCCAATCGGAGTCTTTTTTCTGCAAAATAATATATATCTAAATAAAAAGGAGGCCTTTTATGACCCTCATGATTATCCAGCTCTTGATTGTACTATTGGCACTTTACGTGGGCTCGCGTTACGGGAGCCTCGCCCTCGGCGCAATTTCGGGAATCGGTCTTGCGATTCTCGTGCTCGGCTTCGGCCTGCAACCCGGCAAACCGCCTACCGATGTCATTTACATCATCATCGCGGCGGTGACCTGCGCAGGCATTCTGCAGGCATCGGGCGGCATGGATTGGCTGATCCAGATTGCGGAGCGCCTGTTGCGCAAGCATCCGAACCACATCACGATTTTGGCTCCGCTCTGCACGTTCTTCCTCACGGTTCTCGTAGGCACCGGCCACGTGGTTTACACCCTCATGCCAATTATCTGCGACATCTCACTCAAGAAGGGCATCCGTCCGGAACGCCCCTGCGGCGTGGCCTCCGTCGCATCGCAGGTCGGCATCACCTGCTCGCCCATTGCAGCAGCCGTCGCCTCGTTCGTGATTATCTCAAACGCAAACGGATTCAACATCAATAACCTGCAGGTCATCGCGATTACGATTCCCGCGTGCCTTTGCGGGATCATGGCCGCGGCAGCCGTCTCGTACAAGCGCGGGCTCGACCTCGACAAGGACCCCGCATTCCAGGCCCGCCTCAAAGACCCGCAGATGAAGGAATACATGTACGGGAATACCGCTTCCGTGCTCGACAAGGAAGTTTCCAAGGAAGCGAAGCGCGCCGTGTTCATTTTCCTCGGTGCTCTCGCCGTCATCGTATTCTTCTCCATTATGCAGATTGCGGGCCACGACATTCGCCCCAAGTTCCCTACAGGTAAAGTAATTGACGGCGTGGCGCAAATGAAGCCGCTCGCCATGAACATCATCATCCAGATTGTAATGATAACGGCCGCGGCGTTCATGGTTATTTTCTGCAAGGCAGCCCCCAAGAAGGCCGTGGCAGGCGCCGTGTGGCAAAGCGGCATGGTCGCCGTCGTCGCCATTTACGGAATCGCATGGCTTGCCGACACCTACTTCGCGAACTACATGGACGTGATGCAGAGCGGTCTCAAAGACATCGTGCAACATTACCCATGGGCAATCGCGTTTGCGTTCTTCGCGGTGAGTGTGCTCATCAACTCGCAGGGCGCGGTGGTGGTTGCCATGCTCCCGCTCGCCTATAGCCTCGGCATCGAAGGCCCTGTGCTCCTGGGCGTGTTACCGAGCGTGTACGGGTATTTCTTTATCCCGAACTACCCCTCGGACATTGCGACCGTGAACTTCGACCGCTCGGGCACCACCGTTATCGGCAAGTATCTATTGAACCACAGTTTCATGCGCCCAGGCATGGTGAGCGTCATCGTCTCGACCATCGTGGGCACAATCTTGGTGAAAATTTTCTACTAGAAAATCAGCCATTTGCAACAAATGACGGATAAAGTAAGCTTTATCCGTACATTTTGCCGTTCGTCGTAAAAACGTTCGCTACGCATGGAATTGTTAGACTAAAAACTTATTTTTTTTTGTATGAAGTTTAAACACGCGGCATCATTCATACTCTGCTTTATATTCGTACTGCTTTCCACTGGGTGCGTCACGACGAACGTGCACAAGTTCCGCATGACTGCGTCCGAAGCCCCCGAAGTACACGGGGCAAACACACAGCAGGCCTCTCACTCTTCATTATGGCGATTTACCGGAAAAATCAACTACAACGCCGAAAAGAACATAATCATCTCCGATGACATTTCGGAATCACCGGATCTCGACAGGCTTTTCGATGTACCGATAAAGTTCAAGGATGCCTCATACAAAATGGGCGGCCTCGATTTCAGTGGTAAGGGGGACTTTCTCTATAAAGCAAGCAATTTTGTAATTGGCGGCGGCTTAGGCTATAAAGACGGAATCTATTCGCACCTTACAATGGGTGCAAACTACTCGCATTTCGAGTTCGGCGTATTTCTCGGAGGATACAACCAGTACATCGACATAGAATACTCGGGAGAAAAGGACGGCGATAGCTTCGACAGCCACGGTCACGATTTCAGTACAAGCCTTTTTGCCGGTCTCTATGCAGGCTTTTACCTAGAAAAGTTCTTTGCCAACCTCAGCGTAAGTTCTTACAGCCCAAGCCCCCAAATAGAAGGAATCGACCTAGATGTTCCGAGCATCACAACAGTCTACCTCACCACAGGCTACAGGCTTAACCGCTGGCTTGAATTCAGCGTCAGCGGCATTGCGACCTTCATAGACACTTCCGAGGGGAATAGCTATCCGGGCGTTACCGGCGGCGTAAGCATTTACCTGTAAATAGCGGGTGAGCACGAAGGCATCCTGTTTCCTGCGAGAACCAGAAAATTTCTTTTTAAAGGACGAGCAATCGTCCTTTTGTTGTATATTTGGTAAAAAAAGGCGGTACTTATGCTGATGGAAAAAATTGCATCCCCTGCTGATGTGAAAAAGATGGACACAGAAAGCCTCAAGGCACTCGCGGCAGAAATCCGCACAGCCCTCATCAACAAGATTTCACATTGCGGCGGACACCTGGGCCCGAACCTCGGCATTGTAGAAGCAACCATCGCCTTGCATTACGTTTTTGAATCGCCCAAAGACAAGATTGTCTACGATGTAAGCCACCAGAGCTACACGCACAAGATTTTGACAGGCCGCGCCGAAGCGTTCCTGAATCCGGAAAAATACTGGAGCGTCACGGGCTACACCGAACCCTGCGAAAGCGAACACGACCATTTCATGATTGGCCACACCTCGACTTCCGTGAGCCTTGCACTCGGGCTTGCAACCGCCCGCGATATCAAGGGCGAAAAGGGCAACGTCATCGCCGTCATCGGTGACGGTTCCCTGAGCGGGGGCGAAGCATTCGAAGGCCTCGACAACGCAGGCGAATACGCCACCAACTTTATCGTGGTGGTGAACGATAACGAAATGTCCATCGCCGAAAACCATGGCGGCCTTTACGGGAGCCTCGCGGAACTCCGCAAAACGAAGGGCAAGAGCGAAAACAATTACTTCAAGAGCCTCGGATTCGACTACCTGTATGTAGAACAAGGTAACGACATCGAATCGCTTATCGCCGCATTCAAGCAAGTGAAGGATTCTACAAAGCCCGTGGTCGTGCATATTCACACGCTCAAGGGCAAAGGCTACAGCTACGCCGAAAACGCGAAGGAAAGTTTCCACTGGGCCGCCCCCTTCGACATTCCCACCGGTGTCGTGAACTGGGGCAACGGCGAATCTTACGGTGCAATCCTTGGCGAATACCTGATGAAGAAAATCAAGGCCGACCCGAAAGTCGTCGTAATCCATTCCGCGGTTCCTGCAGGCATCGGCTTCTTTGCCGAGCAGCGCAAAGCGGCGGGCAAGCAGTTCATTGACGTGGGCATCGCCGAAGAGCACGCCGTCGCACTCGCATCCGGACTCGCGAAGGGCGGCGCAAAGCCCGTGTACAGCACGCACAGCACGTTTATCCAGCGCACCTACGACCAGCTCTCACAGGACCTGTGCGCAAACAATAACCCGGCCACACTGCTCATTACCATGTCCGGCGCCGACGGCATGAATGACACCACGCACCTCTGCATTTTCGACATCGCGATGATGAGCAACATCCCGAACCTGGTGTACCTCTGCCCCACCTGCGTCGAAGAAGCCATCGCCATGATGGATTATGCCATTGACCAGACAGAACACCCGATGGCCATCCGCATCCCGAACGAAGTCGCGCATAGGAATGTTGCATTCGACAAGGATTACTCCAAGTTGAACACATACAAAGTAGACAAGCGCGGAAGCAAGGTTGCGCTCATCGGTCTCGGCAGTTACTATGGCCTCGCCGAAGAAGTCGCCGCGGAACTTGCCAAGCAGGAGATCGACGCAACCATCATCAACCCGCGATTTGCCACGGGCATCGACTGCGAAGTGTTAGACGGGCTGCGCGCCGACCACCAGGTTGTCGTAACCCTCGAAAACGGCGTCATCGATGGTGGCTTTGGCGAAAAGATCGCCCGCTTCTACGGCAACAGCGACATGCGCGTACTCGTGAAAGGCCTCAAGAAGGAATTCTACGACAAGGTTCCCTATGGTGAACTCATGGAAAAGAACCGCCTCACGCCCAAGCAGATTGTGGAGGATGTGAAATCGGCGCTGGAGTAGGGCGGGCTAATGGAATTGAAAAACTCCCCGAGCGCTAAGGTCGGGGAGGGGTTTACTTGGTCGTTTGGAAAATATCTTTCTAGACGGTTTCCGCCAGCCTACGCATCCTCTTTCAGACTCTTTGATTTTCATCACAAGGTTTCCTAGAATAAATTGCATATTTTTAAGAAAACTTATATATTAGAATTCAAGGTCGTCTATGAATAAAAAGGATATACTCAATCATCTAAAAGAGCAAGCTCAAAAAGCAGGGCAAAAAGTGGCCAAAGCGGCCAAAGAGATCGCAGATGATAGTGGTTTGTCCACAAAGGAGGGCCGTGAGGAACTTTTAAAAAGAACTAAAGATCTCGCAAACAAAACCAAGGAGTCTATACAGGAGACTGCCTTACGCGGAGCATCTGCCGCCCAAAGAAAAGTTAACAAATCAATAGAAACGGTACAGAAAAAAAGTAACCAACTAAAAGAAGCCATCAACAAACGAATAGAAAAGGAAGTTGGAGCAAATTCTAAAGAAAAAACAAACCGTTCTAAAAAAAATCATCAAAACAAACAAAAACATACAACAACAATCGTTGGCGCTATAGCGGGAGTTGCAATAGCGACAGCAGGGATTGTCTCTGGAGTTCACAATACTAAAAGTCCTAGTAAAAATGCAATACTCTATAAACCATCTAGCGAGCATTGTGCAATTTATTCCCTAGAACAAGAATACAACATGATGGAAGATTGTATATATAAAAACAAATATCAACACTCTAATGTCGTCGGTTATTGTGCTGATCATATAAAAACAAGCGCGTGCAACACGCAAAAAGAACGTAGTCAAAGTGGATACTCAACAAAAACCTATCAACAAAATGTTGAAACTCATTGCGCATTTTTCTCTCTAGAGCAAGAATATCACCTTATGAATATATGCGTAGAATCATGCGATGGGAACACATCGAGATGCTCAGAAGAAATCCGTTTGTTCGAATGCTCTGAAAGAATTACTTATAATGAGGCCGAGCGAAGAGCGGAATCTTGTCCGATAAGGGATAATAATTATTATTACAGATAGAACCTTTTTTACGAATGCAGTATGGATGAATTGTTGACATGGCGCAAGCTTCGAAATGAACTTGAAGACATGCTTAAAGCACGAGGCATGAGCTATCCAGATGCTGTAAAAGAATACTATTTAAATAATCCCAAAAGCAAATTCAACACTGACAATTTTGATTATAAAAACAGCGTAGAAAAAAAATATTGGAAAAGACGCCCCAAGCATGGCGAAACCCCTGATGACGACAAGCTAATTGGGAAAAATGCGTCTAGGTATCCCAAGGCCATTGAATTCTTCACACAGCTAAAAGACTATCTCATAACATTAGATTGCCCCAAGTCAGAGCAATGGATTGTTGAAAATATGGGATCAGATTTCTTTAGTCGTTTTAGTAATGGAGTCATACAGCCATTAAAAAGAGAAGCCGAAAATCACCAGAGTGATTGTTCTACAGAAAAAGATTGTACGGATGAACTGTTGGCGTGGCGCAGACTCAGAAACGAACTTGACGACATGTTTGAAGCTTACAAGATTAAATTTCAAAAAAAGAGCTACAATTATCGAGATGCGGTGATTGATTTTTATAAGGCACATCCAAAAGATTTGTCAGAAAAGAAGTTAAAAAGAAAGAATGATATTAAACTAAATCTAAACGGGAAAGACCCTATTGCGAATGATTTCTTTGATTTTGAAAGTAGTGTAGAAAAAAAATATTGGAGAAATCGACCTAAGAGCGATGAAGATTTAAGCAATGACCGGCTTGGCGCAAACAATAAATGTAAAAAAGAGGATAAAGCCAAATATTTCAAAACCATTAAATCTAGATATTCCAAAGCAATAGAATTTTTCAAAGAACTTAAAAATTTCATCGCTTCGCAGAATCGTATAAAGCCAGACGAATGGATTATTGAAAATATGGGAAAAGATTTTTATAGAACTTTCCGTTCTGAAGTTATCCAACCGGTAAAAAAAGAAATTGAAGAACGAAAGTTTAAGCCATCTAAGGACCAGAATGGCATGGATGAATTTGATTGTTAGGAGATTCTAATAATGAACAAATTATTCATTGCAATTTGCCTGCTGGGAGCAATAACTTTTGCCGACAGCAAAATAGCCACCCCTTCAAAACAGGATTCTGTGCAAATGTGCCCATGCCCAGAAAAGAAGGGATTTTTTTCTAAAGCAAAAAACTGGATTAAAGATAATCCGGAAACGGCAGCGGCTATTGGAACAGCCATAGCTGGAGCTGCAGTAGTTGGATATGAGGCATATCGTGACTGCAATCGCTATGATATTCTGATAGAATATAAACTTATGCTTGCTTGTGTTCAAAATTGCAGCGACGAAAACAGTTGCGCAAAAAACATTGTTGAATGGGAATGCAAGCAAAAAATCAATGTCGAAGATGCTGAAAAGAAACTTAATTCCTGTTCTCTAGAATAAAAACTCCTCAAGATGAAATCCTGAGGAGTAAAGAACAATTAAGAATTACTTATTTGCCTCCCTTGTATAGTTTACTGGTTGGATTCATCTGAATAGAACGGTTTTTATGAACAGCTAAGTACTGTTTGTTGAAACCGCTCGTGCCCTTGTTGGCGTTATGTTGGTTTGCGTGATTGTCACGCGGCGAGAGTTTAGACATAAGAGTCTCCTTGTTGGTTGTTTGTGTTATGCAGCGTCGTCGTCTTCATTATCGGCGCATAGCGATTCAAGCATCTCCTTGCCGAGTTTGAAGTGGACGTCGTATGATTTGAGATTGCTTTTAGAATCAGGCGTTCCCTTTATGGTGACATCGCCATTTATGGGATTAAGCTTCGCCTTGAAATCGGTCTGGATGTATGTTTGACGCATCATCTCACCGATTTTGACTAGTTTCACCTTATCAGAGCACAGTTTAACATTTTGCATATCCTTGCCGTATATCTCAGACATGTCTTCAATCGGATGTGAACCCTTATCATACCAGTGGTCGGGTACTGGCTGAATATTCAGCAAAAACGGGGCAAATCCAGAATCAGGGGTCCACAAGGTAACCGCAAAAGCGCCCTTGAGACCTTGCCATATCTCGCTAGATTCAAACGCTTTAAGGCCTTCCTGAGTAAGTTCGTAGCCATTTATCTTGTCATAGCAAATAAGGCCACTCTGCTTGAAAAAGAAAAGGATGTTTTTCACGGCGCTTAAGCGGGCTTTCCCATTGTCGCAGAACATTTCGCGGCAGATATCCTGCTCGTTTGCTTGCGGATGTTCCTGAATGTACATCAGGAAACCGCGTATCCACGGATTGGGACGCAAGGACTGGATTTCTCCCGTTACAATGCGGTAGGTGATATTGGAATTGACGATATTGGTGATGTCGAGAATCATGGTTGTCTCCTTGTTTATGGTTAGAGGTTGTGGGTTACATTTTTGAGTTTTTGGACGATACGTCCGAGAGCGCCTTGCCCCTTGCTCATCGCGCGCCAGTTGCCTACATGAACCATCATGTAGCGGGCACGAGTGATTGCTACGTTTAGGCGGTTTGGTGCGCCTATAAAACAGGTGGGACATTGGTTGCTGTAGCTAAGGAATACGATGTCGGCTTCGTGGCCCTGGAAAGAATCAACGGAGCCTGCGCTGTAGGTGACGAACTTACCGCTGTCCTTGAATACGCACTGGCAGATTTTTTTCAGTTCTTCTGCCTGTTCTTTATAGAACGATAGCACTGCTACAGACCACTTTCCTTTTTTATTTGGCTTTGCTTTAGCGAAATCACGGAACTTTTCAAGTTCTTTTTTAATCCATATCTGTTCAGCTTTGTTGCGGTTCTTGTGGTCGCAGCGGCCCTTGATGTTTTCCCAGTGGTTGTGCTTATTTCCAAAGCGGTGGTAATCCCACTCGCGCTCACCTTTCATGTGTTCTGAACGCATAGCCTTTCCATCGTAAAACTCGTCGGAGGCTAGTTTTGCGATATCCATATGGCAACGGTGCTGAAATGAAAGCTGTATGCGGCGTTGGTCCAGCATTTCCTTGGGAATGCCGCGGAATAGGGCCAAGTCCTTGTATTCGCCGTATCCCTTGAGCAACAGCTCCATGCAAGAAGGAAGGTAAATCTGCTCAAAAATATGCAGGTTCTTTTTGCAGTTTTCCTTGTCGCTAATGGGAATCAGTTTATCGATTTCCTCTTGTAGGCGGGCTATAGTACTGCGGTCTGCATTCACCTTGTTGTCGCGCTGTTCAAACATGCGGATAAGACGCCACGCTACTTCATTATGCCATTCCTTCGGTTTGTTTTCATCATAGCGTTCAAAAAGGACTTCGCGATTATAGCGGGCTATGCTTACCCATTCTTGCATTTTTTCTTCGTTCAGAATATGTCCACTTTTCTTGTCACGGGCTGGGCGCACTGTTGTAATGCGAAGAGAGAGTGTATCGCGGTGATTCTCAAACGCTTTTAAGGAGCCGACAATAATCGTTGCGTAGGGAAGAATTTCAATGTCCTCCTGTTTATCCGCATCGGCGAAGAGGATGTCGTTTTCCTTGGCGTATTTGCGGTATAGATAAGGCAAGTAGGAGTCTTTTTCGTTTTCCTTCTCCACAAGAACCACTGTTTGACGGAAACCTTTCCCCGATGAGGCTAGCAGAGAATCCGATGCGACGGTATATTCATTTCGTTTATCGACATCCTCCGGATAGCAAATCTGAAGATTTTCGGCAATATCATCATCGTTTACATAAGGAGATAACTGCTTGATGTCACCAACAATAATCCAGTGCTTACAAAGAACTGCCGGTACCAGAAATTCCTGAACAGTTGTCTTGGAAGCTTCATCAAGAACCATGTAGTCAAAGGGAGCTTCTGTTTGGCCTTTTGAGCGAAGTTTTTCCATTTCTGCAAGCGCCGCTCCAAAAGTAGTGCCCGCTACAATTGGGACGTTTTCTTGGATGATGTTGTAAAACATCTCGTTATCTTTGGGATCGCAGTTATCCAGTAAGAATTGCTGCTCTGCAGTACGATTATCTTCTGGTTTGTTTTGGATACGGTTTTGAAGGGCTTTGGCCTCAGTTTTGGAGAAATTCTTTCCAAGAATGAATTTCTTACCGTCTGGGCTAATTCTGTCATTATCGTTATCGCCGTAGCGCATCACGCAGGCTTTGTCCAAATGCACCTTCAAGCGTTCAAGGATGTTGTCAACGGCCACATTGGTAGAGGCGACCAGTAAAATACGTTTCCCCTTTTTTACCAACTGGATAATTGTTTCCAAAATGGATGTTGTTTTTCCCGAACCTGCAGGTCCCTCTTTAATCGTGTAATCAGGTGTTGACAGAACGTTACACACAAATTGACGCTGCTCTTTATTGCCGGAACGTTTGTTGTCCTTTAGAATCTCATATTCGCCATCTTCCAAAATTTGAGGCTCAAACGTTGGTAACTGCATATTTTCTGTCTGTAAAAGGGATTGCAATGCAGATGGAATGACTTTGGGAATAGCGTGTCTTTCTTCAAACGAAGCGACTTCGTTACGGACGATTTCGCTTAAATTGGCGCGTATTCCGCTAACATGTTCCATTACCGATATTTCGGCCGCGATTTGGATTGTGCTGGGCGGAAGGCATAGAAGATGCTTGTCCTTGATTTTTTTATCCAGAACGATGAAAAATCGTTTCTTTTTCGTTATGGAATCAAATTGAACCTCGCTGGTGAAAATACTTAACAGGTTTTCTGGAAGTAACTGAGCCTTGGGAACTTCCTGCTCTGGGACCTGGTAACACTCTATTGCCTTTTCGAAGGAACGGCTGATATCTTCGAATGAAGCGTTTGTGCGGTCCGATTCTTTTATTTCATAAACATATTTGTAGTGTGTTCCAGATTCGTCGGTGTATTCCTTTGGACCGATGTAATCAGGAACGGCTACGCATGTTTGGTATCCGTTTAGACGGAGTTCGATTTCTTTCTCCAATGCGTGGAGATAATTGACTGCTGTACACATGAGTTCCTCCTTTATTATGCGCTTAAATAGCGGTTGTAGTGTTTGTGGTCCATGAGCAACAAGATTGATGAGTTGCTCATTCTGATTAATCGAAAACAATCGGTAATCCTGCAGGATTTAAGCAGACTGTCGCGTTGGGTCTTGCGCCAGCGAACTTTCCCGGATTCGACAACCCGATTGGCTTTGACAAGAATTTTGAGAGGGACTGAACCCTCAGTTTGAATTGTGAAATTCATAAGCTTCCTTTTTTGTTGAACCGCAATTGCGGTGGTGTATTTTTTTCGTTGGGACTTATTCACCGTAGATGTCAATCTGCTGGTCAAGCTCAAAGGCTTGGCTGATTTGGGTGGTTTTGCCCATTGATTTCAGATTTAGAAAGCGCAAAAGGGACAAAAGGGGACAACGCCCATCTAGGCAAAATGGGCTTTTTTTGCTTATTTTCTGGAAAATCAGAAAGTAGCGGGGATTAGAACTGAAAAGTTGTTATATTGTAATAGGTTCGGGTCCTCCGGCAAATTCGTGCTTAGAGAAGCAACAGAGATGGGCCGCATCCTGTTGCTCGACATCGCCAAATTTTTTACTTCTTCCCTCCCTGGTAAAGCTTGTTGTTGGGATTCAGCTGATTAGCATGATTATCCATGCGAGCTTGGTACTGATAGTTGTTCGGGTTCATCTGGTCCGCATGATGGTTCAGATTAGCCTGGGACTGATTCGATTTCATAGAGATTCCTTTTGTTTGTTTACTTCAACATCGAAGTATTAAGAAACTAGATTTTCTTCTTCCCAAACTCAATATGCCAAAGACAGCGAGTTACTCCCAAAAAATGTTTGAACAAAAAAGCCATGGTGTATGAACCACGGCTATGACTTTTTAGGGAGACTTATTTCTTACTTGAATCGATCTCGATTTTCTTCAAGATACTTGAGAATAGAATTTGACTTCCAAGAATATGCTATTTCCCAGCATGAAATTGTTGAACTGTATGGGCCTGTGTCTCGTGCTGTTTGGTTTGGATTTCCGCCATGCTTTATCATTAATTCAAATAGATCAATTAAATTCTTTTCTGCCGCCATCATAAGGGGGGTGTAACCAATAAGACCATTGACGTCGTGTCTTTGGTTTGGGTCCGCTCCATTCTCTAGAAGTATTTTAGCAATAGAGAACATTTTCTCTTTAGATAAACATTTTTGTCGCTGTTCTTTGAAATATTGAGCCACCCACTGTTTAGCTTGTTCTAACATGGGGTTGTTTTTTTGCAAAAGCATAGAACGATAAACCTCTTCATTTGTCATATTTCTAAAGAACTCGTTTCCTCGTCTTATGCCATCTAGCATTTCGGGCGTCCAGGAACGCGGATTTTGATGATAATCAATTATATTTGACATTGAACTGTATTGAACGGCCCTATAAAAAGGGCTTTGCTGATCTGTTGATTGAATCTGGTTTACATCGGCTCCCATTTCAATTAGTTTTTGAACGACATCAACTTCTCCAGTCAATATAGCTTGACCGAGACAGGTTAATTTCTTTTTGTTGGTTGGGGTAAGGAGAGTCTTTCGATCATGGGGATGAGACGCTATTAAATAGAACATTTCCTTGCCTTCTTTAGGTTTAAATGGGATGGTATTATAAACCATGCTCTCGATGGCAAACAACAGAGCTGATTCGCCAGAAGAGGATAACGCATTAACATCAACATTTGCATCAAGCAGAGTTTTTACTGCATCAACATCATTCATTTGTGTAAACCATACTAACTGCGGATAAGTCTTCCATGATATTTTAAAAGGCGTCTTGTAAGGTTTTACAGGAATTTTTGGGATTTTCCCTTCTTCGAAGAATAATGGCAAATGTACATCTGTTTTCTTATCTTTTATTGAGTCAATGTTTTTTACATCCTTTTCTGAAAACAGAATAAAAAAGTCATTTGCCCATTGTTCAACTTCCCAATCTTCTACGATAACATCTATACTTCGCGAATCTTTGTTGACGTAAGGAAATTTATTATAGGATTCTTTGATGACTTCCATCGGTTTCCCGAATAGTCCAAAAACAATACCATAGGTTTTCATCATTTTTAAAAAAGGCCGATCTTCGCAAATTGCTCCTAAGGCTAAGGCAATATGGAAAAAACTGCGCCCTTTCTTTTTTTCGGGGTCTATTACATAAATAGCTGTATGAATTATATCAGTTGTATAAAAAAGGTTGGGCATAACGGTCTTAAGCGTCTCTAATGCTTCATCAAATTTACCTTCATAAATTAGGGACAATACCCAAAGGAGATTAAACCGCCATTCTACGGCAATACTGTTGATTTGCAGTGTGGCACAAACTCTTGCGAATTGCTCTAAAGCAAGGATAGTTGTTGGTGGATTTTGTTGTGCGCAATATCGTACACCATCTTGTGCACAAATAAAGTGTTTTTGTAGTAGAGAACATTTTCCAAGATGAATATTGTCATACTTGAAATCTTCGCTATTTGAAGAGGAATTTTCAATTAGCGATTTGAAATAATCTTGAATCTTGTATACCGGTTCAGCAATTTCGGCTGTTTTTTGCAGAAGTTGCGAAGCAAATGCAATTTCACAGCACAGTATGTAATGACATCCAAGAACATCCTTTGCTTTATTGATGACGTCAAATAGATTTCCCATATTGGGAAGTTGCTTGCCCGCAAGCCATCGCTGGACTTTATCTCGTTCAGTATTGTGAAAGCAATCAATAAACTGCGGACACTTCTTCAAAATAGTATTGAGTCCGTCCTGGAGAGGCGTTTCCGTCAATAGGATTCTATTTGTAAAATTATCATCCTTGAATAGTTCTTTGACAAAGGCATAAATCGTTCCGCAGATAAAGGGGATAAAAGATTTATACAATTCATTTCTATTAGGGAAGGTTTCGGGAGGCCATCTATTAATATTCGTTTGATTGATGATGAAAAAATCTTCTTTTAACTGCTGAATGAATTCCTCGCATATGTTATAGATAGAAGCGATGGAGCCGGAACAAACTTTTGGATACTCAAATGGTAATTTAAATACTTGTTCTATTGCATCTATCAGTGAATCAAGATTGATACTTGGATCGTTGGCAAGGTGTTCTAATTTTTTAGTGATACCCGGAACTGAATCTGTGTCTAATACACGAGCTATGATTTGTAATTGCCGACCCAGCGTAGGATAAGATGGATTAAATTTCATTCGTATTTTCATAATTGTCCTTTTTTTATAAAAAATACCTTCAAATTGTTTTTTTGTGGAGATTGGACGGTCCATCGTTTCACTCCCAAAAAATGTTTTGGCTTTTTTTGCGAAAAAACGAAATTTTTACTTATAAACATTCCGCAGGCGAACCCCTTCTCTCAAAAAACACCTTTTACATTTTCTATAAACAGCCCTGTTTATCGACTGCGACAACGCCAAGGCAGACGCAATCTACGGCATCATGGAAGAAGTTTCTCAACATCGCTAAAACGGTCATTTTCAGTACCGTTTTAGCATTTTTTTGCATAAAGTTGGAAAAACAGACAAAATTAGTTGTTTTAAGGTTGGAAAAGCGGCAAAAATTAGTTATTTTAAGGTTGGATAAACGGAAAAGCCTATGATTCAACGCAAAATAGACAACTATTTAGTCGATTTCTACGCCAAGTACAAGAAGGCCTTGCTTGTTACAGGTGCAAGGCAAATCGGCAAGACCAGCTCGATCCGGGAATTTGGAAAAAAGCATTTCAAGCATTTCGTTGAAATCAATTTCCTGGAGTCGCCCGCCGCCAAGGCGATATTTGACGGCACCGACACTTCCGACATTCTGCTCCGTCTGTCGGCATACACCGAAACGAAGCTGGTCAAGAACGAAACCCTGATTTTCCTGGACGAAATCCAGGAATGTCCGAACGCAGTCACGGCAATCAAGTTCCTTGTCGAGGAAGGCTCGTACCGTTACGTCATGAGCGGTTCGCTTCTTGGAGTGGAACTCAAGGACATCCGTTCCCTGCCGGTCGGTTTTTTGAGCATCAAGGAAATGTTCCCTCTAGACCTGGAGGAATTTGCGAATGCGGTAGGCGTGCAGCCGGAAGTCCTGAAATCTATCCACTCTGCTTTCGCAAATAAAACCGAAGTTGATGCGCTTGTCCATGAAAAAATGATGGCAATCTTTCGCCTGTATATGGTTATCGGCGGAATGCCCGCCGCAGTCGCGGAGTATCTGGAATCAAACAACATCCAGAATGTCGTAGAAATTCAGCAAAGCATTATTGAGTTATACAAGAAGGATATTGCCAAATACGACCCCAAGAACAAGTTGTATCTGAACGAAATCTTCGACTTGATTCCGCCGGAACTGAACAACCAGAACAAGAGATTTATCCTGAAAAAACTGAACGAGAATCTCAAGTTCTCGCATTACGAAAATTCCTTTATCTGGTTAAAAGAAGCGGGCGTGGCGATCCCTGTTTATAATGTAGATGAACCCAAAATACCCCTGTTGCTTTCGCGTTCGCGGAACCTATTCAAGTTGTTCCTGAACGATGTCGGATTGCTCACCTGCCAATATGCAAACGGAATCCAGCTGAAAATTTTGAACGGCGACCCCGATATCAATTTCGGCTCTGTTTATGAAAATGTCGCCGCGACCGAACTCAGGGCGCACGGCTTTGATCTTTATTATTTCAACAGCAAGAAGCAGGGCGAACTGGATTTTGTCATTGAACAGAACGGGAATGTACTCCCTATAGAAATCAAGTCAGGCAAGGATTACAAGCGACACAATGCCCTAAAGAATGTTATGGAGACGACCAACTACGCAATTAAGCAGGCAGTGGTGTTTTGCAATGACAACATCCGTGCGAAAGACAACATTTTATACTGTCCCATTTACATGCTCATGTTCTTGAGCAACGAAAAGATTGTTTTGGGAACGTATAAGATAGATTTAAACGGCTTAGAGTCGCGCGTATAAAGTTTACTTCACACACCTAACAGACCGCGCTTCGTCTTTTCCGAAGGCGCTGAACTTGGCGGCCTTGCTGCTGAAATCGAGGAGCATGTAATAAGCGAGGCCGTCGGGCGTTTCGGTGGCGGTCCAAAAGTGGGCATAGCCGCCAATGCCATCGAACTTGCCGGGAGCAGATTCGCTGCCTAGCCTGTAGCCTGCGGGGAGAGCGTTGAAGCTGAATTCGTCGGAGCCGTTCCCTTTCTTGAACCAACCGCTGGTGGACTTGAGCGCATAGCCTGCCACATCGGCGCCACCGACGCCTACCATCAGTTTTTCGAAGTCTGCGCTGTCGGGCAAGTGCCAGCCTTCGGGACACACGGTGCGAGCAACTTCCCAAGCGTAAAGGCGCCCATATTTGGAACAGCTGCGATTGTCACCTTCGGGGCATGCGCTCCCTTCGATTTCGTAATTCAGGTTTTCGGCCATCCAAATTTGCGAACCAATTTGCACAATGTCGTAACTTTGTCCGTCACGCGGGTCGGTGAACGATTCCGAACAGGCAACCATCAAAGCCACCAGGGAAAACAAAGACAACAAAATAATAAAACGCATAAAACTCCTAGAAACACTCTATATATAGATTTTTCGCCTACAAAGTTGGAAAACAGATAAAAAATACCCCCGACTGTTAGGTCGGGGGCGATAATGTTCTTGGATCCTATCGGCCCGTTGGGCCTCCAGGATGACAGTGCAGGTTATTTCACGAATGCGCCGTAGATGGCCTTGATGGCCTTCTCGGTGTCGGCTTCGTCAACACCGGTGATGATGTTGATCTGCGAAGAACCCTGGTCGATAATACGGACGTTCACCTTGTTCTCGGCGAGAGCGGTGAAGAGCTTTGCAGCCACACCGATCTTGTTCGTCATGCCGTGACCGACAGTCGCGATAAGCGAGATGCCCGGGAATACCTTGATACGGTCGGGGCGCATCTGCTGCGTGATGTCTTCGAGGACCACGTCCTGCACGGCATCGAGGGCCTTGCTATCCACCACGATGCTCATGGAGTCGATGGCGCTCGGGCACAGTTCGTAGGAGAGGCCTTCGCTTTCGAGCACGGCGAGCACACGGCGGCCGAAACCGACTTCCTTGTTCATCATGGACTTTTCGATGTAGATCATCGAGAAGCCCTTACGGCCGGCGACACCCGTAATCGGGAGCTTTGCTTCTTCCGGAGTGGGGCCGATGATGGTACCCGGATCCTGCGGGCGGTTCGTGTTGCGGATATTGATAGGAATCTTCTTGGCGCGGCACGGAGCAATAGATTCGTCGTGGAGCACAGAAGCGCCGGAATAAGCGAGTTCGCGGATTTCGCGGTAGCTCACGTATTCGATCGGGAGCGGATTTTCGACGATGCGCGGGTCGGCCATGAGCATGCCCGAGACGTCGGTCCAGTTTTCGTACTTGGCGGCATCGATGCCGTTGGCAAGGATTGCGCCCGTGATGTCGGAACCGCCACGGCTGAAGGTCTTGACTTCGCCACGGAGGTTGCTACCATAGAAGCCCGGTAGCACGTAAAGCTGGTTTTCGTCAGACAAGGTCTTCGCGATGTCTTCGTAGGTCTTCGGCGTAATGCGGTACTTGTCGTCGAAGGTGATCAGCGGGAAGGTGTCCACGAAGTTTGCGCCCAGGTACTTGGCCATGAGGCGTGCGCACAGGAATTCGCCGCGGCTCACCAGGAAATCGGTGCTGACGGATTCGGGGTGGTTCTTCAGCTTGTCTTCGAGGCTGTCGAGGTCTTCGGTCAGCTTGTCTTCGAGACCGAGGTCCTTGCAGATTTCGTCGTAGCGCTGACGGATCAGGTTCCACGGGGTCGAAAAGTCGAGGCCCTTGGAGGCGAGGTCGTAGGTGCTGTAGAGGAGGTCGGTAAGCTTGGTTTCCTTAGGATTGCGCTTGCCGGGTGCGGAAACGACGATGACCTTGCGGTTCTTGTCGGATTCAACGATGGCCTTGATCTTCTTGAACTGGCCTGCATCGGCGACAGAGCTGCCGCCGAACTTACATACGATTCTTTGACTCATTTTTTCCTTTCGGGCCACCAAACCTCTCGGCTTCGAGCGCAACCGCTTTCCTCACGGTCGTCGTGCCCAAGCCTACCCATCTGGCCAGCCACTTTTGGTTTACGGCGCCCTTGCGGTCGCCTTATGTTGGTCTATGTCTGCGACGGTGTTTTACCGTTGCGGGGGCAATAATAGAAAAAACGACAAGACACGGCAAGGTTTGTCAAAAAAATGTCACGAAACCAGGCGAAATTTGGACAAACCTTTTACTTTTTCGTCAAAAGTGATTTAGTAATTTAGCGGTACAGACAAACTAAACACCCCTTAAAGGAGAACATATCATGAAAAAAAAGCTGATTGCCGCCGCGGCATCGGTATTCTTTATTGTTGCCTGCGGTGACGATTCCTCATCAAACGCATCGAACGATAGCCAGACACAGCCAACAGAAACCGACACAAAAACAGGGCGATATCAAGTCGACGAATCAGAGAATCTCTTGATCATGATTCCCGACAGCACGTACAGATCCGAATGCGTAGCCGTTGGAGAAGATTTCGTATGGGAGCGCCTACCCCTAAACGGTCCCGATACGCTCAAGTATGAATTCCGAGGAGATTCCCTAGCGCTATCCGCCTTCCGAAACGGCAAAAAATTGCCAATTGAAGAAGTATTCATAGGCGGGAAATCAGGAAAATTCGAAGGAACCTGGTCACAACCCTCATTCTCACTCACATTCTCTGACGGAAAGTTATCTCAAACGACTATTCTCGACCTAAGTCAAGAAAATGATGAAAATCCCGATTTCATGAACTCCTTTTTTATGGCAAAACTTTATGACGCAATCAACGAAGGATACCTCTTAACTACTGCAAAAACCATATTCGAAAAAGATTCTTCTAGCGTACAACGTGCCATTGAAGAAAACAAGGTCAATATCAAAAAAAATGAAAAGACCAGCCAAGTCTTCGAAATGAACGGCAAGACGTTCTCGGTCGACATCAAAAACGCAACCGAAACGCCCATTTACGACGGATTCTTTTTCAAAACAGTCAGCGAAATCCAAATAGAACTTTCGGACGGCTCCACGACCTGCAAACTGAACTATTCAGAAAAACTCGTCGACAAGGATTTATGCCATGGCGAAAAATCCGAATTCCTTGTGACAAATGTCTTGAAGAACAAGAGAGGCGAGACGATGCGGGATTCCGAAGGAAATGAAATCGAATCTGCAACTCTTTATAGGGATACGGGCAACGACAGTTTCTCGGAATGCTTCCTTAAAATGAATCTCGACTAGTTTTGTAAAAAATTAGGCGCGAATGTAAATTATTCGCGCTTTTGGTATTCAGAGCCTCTAAAAAAGCGTGTATAGTATAGAGGCTTTATGAACAGACACGAATCCATGTTACGCATTGCGGCAAGCTCCGACATCTCGGTGCTACTGCTTGGGGAATCGGGCAGCGGCAAAGAAGTCGCCGCCCGCTTTGTCCACGCTCACAGCAAGCGGGCGGGCGGGCCCTTTATCGCCCTCAATTGCGGGGCGATTGCCAAGGGACTCACCGAAAGCATTCTGGAAGGCCACCGCAAGGGGGCTTTCACCGGAGCCGTCGACGAGCGCCTGGGAGTGGTGCGCTCGGCGGACCACGGCACGCTTTTCTTGGATGAAATCGGCGAGATGCCGCTCGAAATTCAGTGCAAGCTGTTGCGTATTTTGCAAGAGCGCGCCGTAATGCCCTTAGGCAGTTGCGACCCCCTGCCAGTAGACTTTCGCCTGGTTTGCGCCACCAATCGCAACTTGCGTTCCGAAGTTCGCGCCGGGCGATTTCGCGAAGACCTCTTCTTTCGACTGAACGTATTCCCCATCAAGATCCCGCCCCTGCGGGAACGCGAAGACTTCAATACAATCGCCCAAGAAATCTGGAAAGAAGTCGGCGACAGCTCCCTGCTCACCTCTGCCGAAATCAAGCTCCTGGCACGCAAGGAATGGCCCGGAAACGTCAGACAACTCAAGAACGTTCTGCAACGCTATTCCCTGCTCAAGCCCTACGAAACGACATTGTCCAAAATACTAGAAGAAGAATTCTACGAAATCGTAGAAACCTGTTCTGCCGCCGACACAGCCCTTTACGATACAAGCCCTATTCGACGCAATTCAAGTTCTCCCGAATGGAATCTGATTTATTCGGAACTAGAAAAAAACAAAGGCAACCGAAAGGCCACCGCAAAAAAATTAGGCATCAGCCGAGGATGCCTATATTACCAAATCAGAAAGCACGGAAGCTAGAACCTCATGCCAAGGGTCAAATAGTGGTAGCCACCATCAAAGGCCTTCTTGGGGCTGTACGCATAGTCAAAGTTCACCATGCCGAACACGATCCCGATACCCGCACTTACACCGTCTTCGGTATCGGGGCGAGCGGCATAACCCACGCGCAGCAACAGCGTCTGCATGTAGTCGAGTTCGCCGCCGAATCGCCATTCGGGATCCTGCATATCGGCGCGGCGGTAAGCGTCGGCAGACATGTACAAGTTCCACTGGCTTTCGAGGCTAAAGAGTTTTGAAATCGGCAAGATTCCCGTGATGCCCGCCTGCAAAGCCATCGGAGCGGTTTCTTTTTCGCCATCGTAATCACTCATGTAGCCAAAGTTCGTGAGCGTTGCGCCAAAGGCAAAATACTCGTTCACATGGTAGGCGCCACCGACATCGCCCAAGAAGGCGATTGCCGATTCGTCGTCGATCGTCTGCTGGCTAAAGCGCACCGTAAGGGCCCAGTTGAACGCATCGGCCCTATTACCGAGACCTGCCTGCAAGGCCCATGCGTAAGCACCGTATTCCGACGTTTTGAAACCCTCTTCGTCGCGGCCCTCGATGCCATCGTAACCCAAGAATTCAAAACCCGCCGACGCCGTGAGCGGGAATTTCCAGAACTCGAACGGGAGCACCACGTAAGCCGTCGTGTAATCGTCGGCCGTGTACTCGGGGAAAATAATGTGGTTGATGCCCGCCTCGGCTTCGGCCACGCCGTTCATCGAGAGCGGATTCCTCAAAATGTCAGAAGCACTGGTTGCATCGGCGACGCCCGCCCCCGAAAGGGCCGCCGTCCTGGCCGACACCTGCATGCTCAGGTACTTCATCGAGACCCCGCCGGCATCTACATTCCAATGCTCCCCGGCAAAAGCAAGGGAACATGCAACAAGACTAACAGCGAGGATTTTCTTATTCATGCCCTACAAGATACAAAATTTCAGGATTATTCTTCCAGTTGGTTATAATGAATTATTGCAGAACTATAGCCCACATGCGACACTAACATCATTACCGCCCCGAACGGAATGGCAACAACGCCTCCCATCATCAAAAAATGGCCATAATTTTTGTCATTTACCATGGCAACACCGCCCGTCGCAATCAAAGCCGCAGAAGCCACCGCCATAAACACTCCTGCCGCATGCATTTTCTTGCTCGTTTGCAATTGCGCTTTGGCCTTTTCACGCTCCATCAAGGCCTCTTGAATATCACGACCCGCGTTATAGCTATCCACCTTCATGTTCTGCACTTCGTAATATTCAAAGAATGACAGCCATAAAAGCGGTGCCATGGCAGCACTACCTACTAGAACATACTTTCCACCTTTCTGCGACGCGCTTACGCTCCCGGTAATCAAGGAAAGCAGCTCAAGCGTCACCATCGATATGCCGGAATATTTCCAGAACTTGCCTTTAAGGCGGTAGGAATCGTACCACTCTTCACCTTCAAAGAAAGGTTCAATTTCGTCGATAGAAACATCTCTGCAGTCTAGCGTATAGTTCCACCCCACGCCAAGCAAAACCAAAGGCGAGTCAAACTCATACGTCATTACATGGCGGACACTGGTATCCTTTGCAGCAGGCAACACCTGCGACACCGCAGCACACGGAATCAAGACAAGAAACAATACTTTTATCAGGGAATTTTTCACAGTCTAAATCTAACAAATTAACATTTATATGTAAAGTAAAAAATAGTCCCGCGAAAACATCGCAGGACTATTCAAATCGCGTTGATTCCAGCTATTGCACGTCGCAACCGGCGCTCGGATTTTGCCAGCCGTTTTCCGGAGGAGCTTCGCCCGCCTTCCAGCAATGGAGCGTATCGAGCACGTCTCCTTCCTTGAAAGTGGACCAGTCCGTCACCTTCTTGAAGTTGTTTTCTAGAGAGGTGTTGTATCGGCTCATGTAATGGTCAATCAAGTACTGCGGGCATTCCACTTCTTCAATGTAGTAGGTCGGATTGTCTGCGGCCATGTACCAGTCGGCAAACCAGTGGCAACCGCGCAACAGGTTCGGGAGGCCGGCATCGCCGAAGGCCGCATCGCACATATCCTTGATGCAGGTCTGGTATTCAACGAGAGTAGCGTCGTAGCCGAGCTGGTTCTGGCATTCGGTCAAGAATCCGCCAAAGCCTGCACCCCAGTTAAAGTCGCTGCCTTTTTTCACCTGAGTTGTAAGAGCGTCAAAAGCGCCCACGCCACCACCCGGCACCATCAAGTCGAACTGACCTGCCGGAAGATTAGGATTGCCGCCAGCCACATCCATACCGATGTTAGAGGCCATCACGATCATGTGCTTGCCCTTGAGAGCCTTGTGGGTTTCCCTGGGCGGGTTGTTTTCCATCTCGTTCGCGAAGTGGCCATCGTACTGCAAGTGATAGCACTTGCCGCACTTGCTGTTGGCTGTGCCCGCAACGTAACCATAAGACAGGTTCTCTGTCACCTGGATCGGAGCCATGTCGGTGCAGGTGAACACGCCCTTTTCCTTTTCGTCGCCGCAAGCGCTTCGGGTTCCGTTGTAACCGAACCAAGCCTTACTGACGTCACCCAAGGTAAAGGTAGGGACTTCGACATCGTGGATGTTGCAGTTACGTGCAGTGCCAAAGTCGGCAAGGAACGCCTCGTTGGAAGACGTATCTGCACGAGTCGTATCGTTAGAGCTTTCCTTAAGCCAGGAACAATGCGGCTTACAGGCGTCCCAGTAGCGGGTATTCCAGCCGCGCTTTGCCGTAGCGCTAATGTCCTTGGTGTATTCGGCCGGAGGCGCACCGTAAGATTCAAGAGTCGGGAACCCGTCGGGGCCCAGTTCCGGATCCGTATTCACGGAGCCGCTGCTTGCAACAGGGTCAGAGCCCGCACTCGATGTGGGATCAAGCGGATTCGTTGCGCCCGCAGACGATGTCGGAATCGTCGGATCGCCCGGATTTGTCGTCTGGCCCGGATCGGTCGGATTCGTGCCGCCCGCACTCGATGTCGGATTCTGCGTATTGCCCGGATTGCTCGGGTCAGTCACCCCAGCCGAAGAATACGGATTGTCGATTACGCCCGCACCCGGGTCAATGACTGCATTCGGATCTGTCGCATTGTTCGATGCAGCATCGTCACCGCAAGCGCAAATCATGGCGACCGCACTTGCCGCGATAAAGCCCTTGAATAACTTACGTCTCATAAAACCTCTTGGGTGCCAAGACTAGTAAGTCTTGGCCTTGTCAGCAGCCAACTGTTCGGGGTCGCAGTATTCGCCCTGAGCATTGGGAGTATTGCTGCAAGCATCCGTCGTGATAAAGTCACCGCCCTTGTATTTGGACCAGTCGGACTGGAACAGAATCTTGGTTTCAATGGAAGTGCTGATGGTCGTAGAGTACTTGTCGATCAAGTACTGCGGGCAATCCACCTCTTCCCACTGGTAAGTCGGATTGTCAGCGGCCATAAACCAATCGGCAAACCAATGGCAACCGCGCAACAGGTTCGGATACTTGGAGTCACCAAAGGCTGCGTCGCACATTTCCTTAACGCAAGTCTGGTAGCAATCCAGCGTTCCATCGTAACCGCACTTGTCGTTGTTCTGGCAGTAAGTCAAGAAGCCACCATAAGTAGCACCCCATTCAATGCCGGGCTTGGTAATCTGAAGTTGCAAGGCATTGAAGATTCCCGGACCACCGCCCGGTACCATGAGATCGAACTGGCCAGGCTTCACATCGTGACCGATATTGGATGCCATGACAATAATATGCTTGCCCTTAAGAGCCTTGTGTGTTGCCTTGGCACCATTGCTTGCGCTGGCATCATGGAAGGAACCATCGTACTGCAAATGGAAGCACTTGCCGCATGAGGTGGTCGCATCGCTACCGGCAACAAAGGCGTAGGCCAAGGTGTCATTTACAGCCACAGGAGCCATGTCGGTACAGGTGAAGCCGCCGCCAGATGCTGGGTCTGCTTCTTGGCATGCATTCGGGGTGTTTTGGATACCTACCCAGTAACGTTCCAGGCCCTTGCTGTAGGTGAAGGTGGGGATTTCAATATCGTTAATATTGCAAACGCGTGCCGTGTAGTGGCTAGCCTCGTAAACTTCCTGAGAAGTAATTTTGGGCTTACCTTCCTCGCCATCGGTACTCGTCTGGGAGCAGTGAGGCTTACAGGCATCCCAGTAGCGGGTGTTCCAGCCGCTAGTGCCGTTACCAAGAATATTCTTGAGCGTCGGTACGGGGTAATTCTTGATGTCTTCTTCGGGGTTACCGGTCGTCTTGACAGGTTCCGCGCTGCTAGAGCTCACTTCTACAGGTTCGGTGCCCGCGCTAGAAGTCGGGTCGGTCGGATCGGTAACGCCTGCGCTAGAGGTCGGGTTTGTAGGATCGGTCGGATCCGTAATGCCCGCACTCGATGTCGGATTCGTCGGGTCAGTAGGATCGAAAATGCCCGCACTCGAAGTCGGATTTGTCGGATCCGTAGGATCTGTCGGATTCGTTGCCACAGAGGAGGAGCTGAACTTTTCAATTGCACCCGTATTCGGGTCGACCGTCGCATTGGCCACACAAGCAGTCAGAGCGGCAACATCCACACCCGTCGCAATCGGTGCACCATTCAAATCCATGACAACACCCGTGGTAGGATCAAAGTAGCCAAACGGTTGTCCCACAGCATTGGTCACATTGCCATCGGCATAAATGACCACGTCGGCAGAACCTGTATTAAAGACCCACGCATTGGCAGTCACGACAACTCTTGCACATGGGCTATCCGAAATCGGATTGACAGGATTGCTAGATGCAGCGTCATCGCCGCAAGCACAAATCATGGCGACCGCACCGGCCGAAAGAACGGACTTGAACAGTTTACGTTTCATAAAACCTCTTTTTATGCGCCAACCCCAATATTGGCTGTTTACTTTCTAAAAATAAATTTTGTAGCCCGATTTTCAAAGCAAAAACAGTTTTTTAAAACAAATATCGTTCCCGAAACGTGCGCAAATTGGGTAAAAAAAACAAATTACGAGAATTACATCACGCATTTTTACCATTAACAAGAACACAATGCGACAGTTAGTTTGTACAAAAAAAAGAAAAACCGCCCTAGTCGTTAACCAGGAACGGTTTCTCTTAGTAATTCTAATGGTTTAAGAAATTACTTGGCCTTCTTGCAGCCGCACTTCTTGCAAGCCTTAGCAGGGGCCTTGCAAGCCTTGCGCGGATCACCGGCGTACACGGCAGCCTTGCCGAGTTCTTCTTCGATGCGGAGCAAGCGGTTGTACTTGCAAACGCGGTCCGTACGAGAGAGGGAACCAGTCTTGATCTGGCCAGCAGCGGTACCGACGGCGAGGTCAGCGATGAAGGTGTCTTCGGTTTCGCCAGAGCGGTGAGAAACGATCGGAGCATAGCCTTCGTTCTGAGCGCGCTTGATAGCAGCGAGAGTTTCGGACACAGAACCCACCTGGTTCACCTTGATGAGGATGGCGTTGGCGATGCCAGCCTTGATGCCTTCGTCGAAGATGGTCGGGTTGGTAACGAACAGGTCGTCACCCACGAGGTTGATCTTGCCGCCGAGCTTGTCGGTCATGACCTTCCAGCCAGCCCAGTCAGCTTCGTCGAGACCGTCTTCAATGGAGAAGATGGAGTACTTGTCGATGAGCTTTTCGTAGAGCTTCACCATGTCGGCAGACTTGACAGTCTTCTTGGTGCTCTTCTTGAAGGTGTAGGTTTCCGGCTTGCCAGCCTTGGTGTTCTTGTCGCAGAATTCAGAAGAAGCAACGTCAAGAGCGATCTTGATGTCAGTGCCGAACTTGTAACCGGCATTGGTGGTTGCAGCCTTCAAAGCGTCGAGAGCCTTTTCGAGGGTCATCACGCCAGTGATTTCGTAACCGAACTTGTTCTTAGCCGGCTTGATAGAAACGCCAGGAGCGAAGCCACCTTCGTCACCAACGGTGGTGTCGAAGCCGGCCTTCTTCAGCACAGCCTTGAGGGCGTGGAAGATTTCGGTGACCATCTGGAGGCCCTTGGAGAAAGTCTTGGCGCCAACCGGAGCGATCATGAATTCCTGGAAGTCAATAGGAGCGGAGGAGTGAGCACCGCCGTTGATCACGTTGCACATCGGGCAGGGGAGCGTGAGCTTCTTGGTGCCATGGAGCTTGGCGATGTACTGGTAAAGCGGAAGGCCAGCGTCCTTAGCGGCAGCAACGCAAACAGCCATGGAAACGCCGAGGATGGCGTTTGCACCGAGCTTGTTCTTGAGCATGCGGTTGCCGTCGAGAGCGATCATGGCGTCGTCAACTTCAGTCTGCTTGGACGGATCCATGCCGATGATCTTCTTAGCAATCTTGGTGTTCACATTCTTCACAGCAGTGAGAGTGCCCTTACCGCAGTAAGTCTTCTTGTCGCCGTCGCGGAGTTCGCAAGCTTCGCGTTCGCCGGTGGAAGCGCCACTCGGAACAGCAGCGTGACCAACGATACCGTTGTCAAGAGTAACATCGACTTCGAGAGACGGATTGCCACGGGAATCCAGGATCTGACGAGCCCAAACTTTAGCGATTTTAGCCATTTTATTAACCTTCTGTTAAAGTGAAAATTTTTGTGCCTTAAATATAAAAAAGTAGGAAGTAGGAAGTAGACAGTCGGAAGAAAAAATGTGAAGATTTAGTGATTAATGGTTGGCAGAAAAAACCGTCATTTTTCCACGACATGCCCCGAAAGTTCACGAAAATCGTCTTTTTTGTACAAAGTAACACCCGGGGAAATCAAGTGGAATACGGACTGTTCCGCAAGGGCGTCAAGGCTGAACTCAAAGGAATCCAGACGGTTGCGGTAACTGTCGTTAGAATTATCAAACGATACCATGTAAGGCGGGCGTTTGAGCTTACCCTGCTCCACGAGCGACAAAAGTTCCACCCCTACCCTGTCGTTAGACACGACCCACGCATCTACAGGCGGAATCTCTTTCACCAGCTTAAGCAAAATACGGTTAAAAAGTTCATGCGCCCCTTTCTCCTGCATAAAATCAAAATGGCTCGCATGGCTCGCATCGGTCGCTTCGATTACCTCGAGCCCCACCTCCTTGAGTCCTTTCAGACGGTCCCTCGACCACATGCTCATGTGGTAAGGCGAAATAAAGGCGACACGCTCCATTCCCTTTTCTTTCAAGAAATGCCCCACCGCGCGCCCCGGGAAATCACCAAAGGCCAAATTGAAGAACGCGTAGCGTTTTTCTTTTTTCAACGCGCGGGGAATGTCGTACAGCGGGTGTTCCCACCACACCGAAATCGGGAACCGCGTGCAAGCAAGCAAGGCAAAGAGTTTGCTTATATTGAACACCAGCATGGTCGAAACGACGGCACCGAAGTATTCGCCGCAGTCCTCCAGCCTGACCCGGTTTCCGGCGGCATCTAGAAAAAGGCCCTCTTTTTCATAATACCCGAGCGCCTTGACTTTAAGTTTGTTGCGGCGCGCCTCGGCATACACCTTCTGCATGAACGTCAGTTCACGTTCGCCAAGCCCGTTAAAATCCCCATTCGGATTGCAACGCATAATCAAGAGGATTTCCTTCAAGTTGGCCGCAGACGACCTTGTATTCTTGAAGTAGTAACGCCCGCGACCCTTGCGGTCAAGCACTCCCCTTTCACGCAGCATTTCAAGGGTACGGCTCATGGAACCCGACGTGGTCCTGTAAACTAAGCACAAGTCCTTGATCGACGGCAGCGTACTGTCTACCGAAATCTTGCCGGATTTCCAGTCTTCTAAAAGCAGGCGTTCCAGGCGTTCCGTCTCGTGCTCGCTTGCGTCTACCACGATTTCGGGCTTTTGGCCCCAAAAGTAACCATTACCGTGCTCTCCGTAAATTTTCCCTTGTTCCACCAAGCGCTTGTACGCCTGGAAAACCGTAAAGGTCGAGGCATGCAATGACGCAGCCACCTTGCGCACAGATGGAAGCCTTGCGCCGTCCTTGAATCCAGACGATTCTATCCACTTGCAAAATTCATCGACAGTCATGGCGCCTCCGTTATAACACTAGATACACTTTAATATAAATATAAACAATTAAATCATCTTTCACAAAATCCCGAACATATCTTTAAAACGTAAAACAACATCAACTGGCATTTTATGCCTATCGGGGTTTATATGAACAAGAAATTATTCCTCTCTATGTGTGTCGCACCTGTCGCGGCCATGGCATTCCAGGTCGGCGCATGGGTCGGTGGCCCGGGTCAGTATCCGCAGCCCACGCAGCAAAATGTGCAGGCATTCCAGGATTTGCAGGGCACGCACCTCGACCTGATCAGCTACTTTGCACTTTTCGACATCAACGACTGGAACGCAACCGAAGAATACGCCAACGTCGCCAAGAACAACGGCTCCACGCTGGTGGTTACCTGGATGGCGAACGGCTACAACGCCCAAGACCTGGTGAACGGCAAGGCAGACACCTATATTCGCGACTACGCGAAAGGCGTAAAAAACTATGGTGAAGAAATCTGGCTCAGGCCTCTCCACGAAGCAAACGGCGACTGGTACGACTGGGGCGTGGGTAAAGAAGGTGCCGGCAACACCGACGCAAACGTGGCCGAAGCATTCCGCCACATCGTAAAAATCTTCCGCGAAGAAAATGTCGAAAACGTCAAGTGGGTCTGGACCACCAACGCCTCGAACGCAGGAAAGGGCTCCACGCTTACCGGCAACTACCCCGGCGACGAATACGTCGACTACATCTCCATCGACGGCTACAACTGGGGCAAATGCCAGAGCTGGTCCAGCTGGCAGACTTTCACGCAGGTATTCAAGAAGGCGTACAACGCGCTCGCGAACATCGACAAGCCACTCTTCATCGCCGAAATCTCCAGTTCCGAACTGGGCGGCAACAAGGCCGAATGGATTACCGACATGTTCGAGCACTTCGCCACCGACTTCTCCCGCGTATTTGCGGTGATGTGGTTCAGCCAGAGCAAGGAAGCCAACGAAGGCGACTGGGCGCTCAACACTTCGCAGGCCGCCGTTGACGCCTGGAAGGCCGGCATCGCCAAGATGAAAGCCGCAGAACCCGACAGCGGCAACACGGCTATCAAGCCTACCGAGAGGGCCGCCGGCAACTCCTTTCGCCTGCAAGACGGCAAACTCTACATGCAAACCGACAAAGCATTAAAGGCAAGCGTCGTGCAATTCGACTACCAGGGCCGCATTTTGTGGCAGAGCGCCGTACAGCACTTTGCCCCGGGAGTACACGCTATCGACGCACCCAACACCCACATGCAAGGCGTATACAGGCTCCACATACAGAAATAACCAATCCGCAAAAGTCCCGGAAGATTTTCCGCCGAGGAATAAAGGTCATCAATCCCTTATGCAGCGGATTGCCGCTCCATAATATCTAGATGTCCGCACACCCAAATTTTGCGTTTCAAAAAGCACTCCGGTCATTGTATCATCTTCGCGAAGTGAACGACCATTAAGGAGTGCTTCGATAAGTGCAACATCAGTCGCCCACAACTGAGTTTCATAGCCATCATACACATTGCTACCGTAGCCTTTACTAGACACAACTACAGTCGGTGTAGGCAACAAAGTAAAGCCACAATCGTCAGTTCCGTTAGAAAGTTGTCCAGGGTTCAAAGGCGTCCATCCGGCAGTTGCCTTAAGGCGAAGCCCGGCGCTGTCCACTCCCCCTACATTATTAAAAAGTTCGAACCATTCGTCATTGCTAGGCAAATGCCATCCTTCCGGACAAACACCAAGCGATTTCGCCAACCCGTAAAAACGTCCCTTTGAAGAACAATCATCTTTTACCGCGCAACTCGAACCACCTGCGCCATCGTCGTAATTCAAGTTCTCCGCCATCCACACCCGATTCCCGATAGTCGTGTACTTGTACACATGTCCATCCCGGGCGTCCGTGAATGTTCCACGATTTGAATCGCCATAAGCATTCGTCCCTTCAGCAGGACAAACAACAGAAGCGTCAAATACATATTCAGCAGAAGATCCATTGTCGGAACAAGCCGAAAGCAACGATGCAAACAACGCTACGCTAGCAGATAAAATGCTTTTGAAATATTTCATAATCGCATTCAAAATAATAATTATTGCGAGAGCAATCCGCTTGTTTTTCTACAATCATTTTATTAAATTAAGCACAATCAGTTTTTGAACCATATGAGTTCTTCAACCTGATATTTTTAGATAGGCCGACGTTTCGGCCCACCCCCAAGAAATAATGGCACAGGGAGCGTGCTGCAACCGGGCTGAGTTTTTTCAAAACTCGGTCTTAAACCGTTTTTCTCCATTGAGAAAGCGAGCCTTAAAAGGCAAAGGACTACATATGACGCTAGAAAATAGTGTACCGGAATTTGCGATTACCACCTCCCGTGAATTTTGGGAACAGAAAACCTACGAAGAAATCAAGAAGCGTACCTATCTCGACCCGCTTTACGATGCCGCATTCAAGGCATTCCTGAACGACGAAAAGGCCTTGGTCAGTTTCTTGAACGGAGTCTTCCGATTCGAAGGCGAAAATCGCATTACTTCTGTTACCATCAAGAATACGGAAATCAACATCATCTTCCCGCAAGTCAAGACGTGCAAACTCGATATCCGTGCAACGACATCAAATGGATTCTGCATAAATGTTGAAATGCAGAAGGCCAAGCACAGTCGCTTCATAGAACGCATTCTCTTGCAGCATAGTGCGTTCATGCTCCAGAGCAAGTACGAATGGGATCAGGAATTCCTCAATCAATCGTCAAAGGATCTCACCGATGAAGAACGCTCACGACGCGAAGCATCCCGTTATGAAATACCGCCTACGTTCGCTATTTGGGTCTGTGATTTTCCGCTAGAAAAACAGGACAAATATCGCGGTACCTGGGCTATCCGCAACGAAAAAGGCTTGACAATCACCGAAAAAGTGAAGTATATTTTATATGATTTAACGCGATTCAACAAGACGCTTGACGACATCAGAACCGATGAAGACCGTTGGCTTTACTTGCTCAAGAACGCAGGTACATCCAACGACCTCCCCGATTTCGATGACGATATCATCGCGCAAGCGATAAAGCGCCTTCTTGTGAAAACCGCCTCGGAAAAACTTCTCAAGGAACAGGCAAAGAACATGGTGATGACGGAAGAAGAACTCGATTATCTGGCCTCGCTGAGGGTCCGCGCCCGTGCTGAAGGTCATGCCGAAGGTCGTGCCGCAGGTCGATCCGAAGGAAAAAACGAAGGACACGCCGATGCAATCAGCGTGTTGCAAGATATGGGGTTTCCGCCGGAAAAGATTGCCGAGGCCAAGGCCAGACTTGACGCGTTGAATTCTTCGAAATAGTCCTCATTCATCCATTAATTCTCTTATGAAAAGGCAAATTAACATCTCGCTCATTTGCGCACTTTTTTCAGTCGCACTGTTTTCTGCCTGTGACGATGGTTCCTCCGCACCCGAGGAGCCCGTTGACACCTTCGATGCAGCAGTGGTTTGCCCGGTAGATGGTATGAACGCCTACGGAGAACCGAACCGTGGTACCTTTACCGATGCCCGCGATGGTCAGGTTTATAAGTACACAACTATCGGAAACCAGGTATGGATGGCGGAAAACCTGAAATTCGATGCGCCTTACAGTTTGTGCTATGGGAAAATTGAAGGATTTTGTGATACATTTGGAAGATTCTATTCGTTGCATGTAAATGGCGAATATTTTGATTTATTCGATCAAGAACTACTAGATACAATCTGCCCTGCAGGTTGGCACGTACCTTCTGTTGAGGAATGGAATAAACTGGCAGACAGTATGGGAGGAGCTGATAACGCTGGACATAGATTAATGAGTTCTCTTGATTTTGGAGAACGTTATAAACCCGGTTCTGACGACTGTGAATTCAACTCGTTACCTGCAGGATATTGGCTTAAGGACGGGAATCTTTATTTTGAATACTCGGGTTCAACTTATTGGTCATCTACAGCTAAAGACTTGGGATCTTCTTATAGCTGCGGGCTTACTAGTAAAGAATTTGGCTGTGACCTAAATCAGCCTAAAATGTCCATTCGTTGCTTAAAAGATTAATGAATTACCAAACGAAATTTTGGAGCGCTCTTTTTTCAGTCGCACTGTTTTCCGCCTGCGACGACAGTTCCTCCGCTCTGAATGAGCCCGTTGACACCTTCGATGCGGCGGTGGTTTGCCCGGCAGATGGTATGAACGCTTACGGAGAACCGAACCGTGGTACCTTTACCGATGCCCGCGATGGCCAGGTTTATAAGTACACGACTATCGGCAACCAAGTATGGATGTCCGAGAACCTGAAGTTTGATGCGCCTTATAGTTTGTGCTATGACAAAATTGAAGGGTTCTGCGACACATTTGGAAGATTTTATTCGTTGCATGTAAATGGTGAACTTTTTGATTTATTTGATCAAGAACTGCTAGATACAATCTGCCCTACAGGTTGGCATGTACCTTCTACAGATGAGTGGACATTATTGTCAATTACTATGGGTGAGGGAGCAGAAGCTATGTCTAGATTAAAAAGTCCCGATGACTTTGGAACATTTTATACGCCGGGTACAGATGATTGTGGATATAATGCTTTGCCCGCCGGGTATTGGCTAATGAATGGAAATGTTTCTGGAGAATACTCCTCATGCGTTTATTGGACTTCTACGGCCGCAAATGTGAATACTTCTTATTTGGTTGCGTTCAATGGGAAAGGAATCTCCTTTGGAGTAAATGAACCTAAAATGTCCATTCGTTGTGTAAGAAATTAATGAAATACCAAACGAATTTTTGGGGCGTTTTTTTTCAGCACCCCTGTAAAGCAAAAGTCCCGGAAGATTTTCCTTCCGGGACTTTTTATATACAAGCCTTAAATAGAAACTTTACTATTTCACAATCTTGTATGCCTTGTTGCCGACAATGACAAGCATCGGGCCCGTTTTGGCGAGGCGGACTTCCTGGGTCGAAGTTGCAATCTTCGATGCCGAGAGCACGCGACCGTTGAGGTCAGTGACCGTATACTTGGTGCCTGCCGGTGCGTTTTCAATAACGATTGCGCTGTTGGTGGACCACACGCGAACATTATTGTTCAAGGCAACGGTTGTACGAATTGCAATCGTAGAATCCGGGTTGGTAACAGTAGAATCATTACCCGGGCCAGTCTGGGCGGGAGCCTTAATAGTCGCCTTGTAGAGCTTGCAACCTTCGAAGTAATCGATCTTGTCGCCGTCATTATAGGTCACGCCGTTGATTTCAGTTTCGTTGATGGTCTTTTCTTCAGATTCGACAGTCGGCTTCGGCTTCCAAATCTTGAAGGTGCCGCTCAAGTGGAGCATGGCAAGGTAATGCACCAGGCCATCGTAGTAGCGGTACTGACCGGTCATGAACTTCGTATCCCATGCCAACTCCAAGTTTTTCTTGACGGCGGCATCGTACTTGGAATCATTAATCAAAGCCATGGCTGCAACTGCATTTGCACCGGCTTCGCCCTGCGTATACTGTTCCTGCGGATTAGAGCCATCCCAGTTGAAGCGGGCGTGCTTGTAGCCATCCTTTTCAAAGAAATCGATAATGCGGCGGGCCATTTCTTCTTGACGAGCAGAATCCACACCGAACAGGTAGTAGTCCATACCGAAGTTCATAGCGCAGCGCATGGCGTCGTACATGTACTTTTCGGCGTTACCATTGTAGCTTACGCCGTGCGGGGTTCCGTCAAAGTTGTTATAGTCGCTGAACAAGCCGGACTTCGTGTTAGAGGACTTGTACAAATGATCACGCGTAGCCTTCGCGGCCTTAGACCACTTGTCCTGATTGGAGGTGGACCAGCGGGCGAAAAGATCGACGTATGCCGGCAAGTCGTAAGACGGGTCAGAGAAGTTGTTTTCGTTGCCCTGCGGCTGGAACGTAATCACATAGTGTTGCGGGTTGAAAAGGCTATGCTGGCCGTTGTCCCACATCTTTTTCAAGATGTACTGGGCGTCTTCCATGTACTTGCTGTCGTTCCAGCGGTTGGCTGCGAAAAGCAAAGACATCATAAAGTACATTTCGCCATCAGGTGCGCAGTTGTCATCGCCACCAGTACCGCTGTCGTTACGCTGCCATGCAAAGTAGCCGTCCCAGCCGCCACTTTTGTGCCACATGTGGTTCTTCGCCCAGTTCCAGAGCTTGTCGAATTCTTCTTTGTGACCCGTCTGCACGGCAATCATCATGCCGTAAGACATGCCTTCGGAGCGGACGTCGTTGTTGTTGATATCCTTGATGTAGGCTTCGCTACCCCTGTCATAATAGACCTTGGAATTATCATCACCCTTAAAGTAGTGATTCCAGAGGGCATCCATCTTTTCCTGAATTTCTGCATCGGTCTTACCCAAGATTGTCTTGAACGGGCTCTCATAATTACCCGTGTAATAAGCACCGGAATAGTTTTTTTCCTTGTCGCAATCCGGACCGTAATAGGCTCCATTTTCGTCAAAGAAGGTTCCCGCGTAGGTTTCTGCAGCCATCGATGTGGTGGTCGCGAATGCGCCAAGGCATGCGGCAGATGCCAAAATGCCGGCAAAGGATTTCAGGTGTTTTTTCATTTTCACTCCCATTAGTGTTTTGTTTTTACCCTTTACCGCAAAGATAAATCCCGCTGTATACAAAAGCAATAAAAGTCCAACTATTTGCGTTGTTCGGTTTTAAACGCCTAATTACGCAAAATTTCGGCATTTTTGTGTTAGAATTTTAGTCTACGTATGTGTTCCGGCAAACCCTAACTGCACAAAACAGAAAAGGCTCGCTGTTTACAGCGAGCCTTCCCTCTAGGATAATTCTCAGCTAATGCAAGAATTAGAAACGGAAGTGGGCGAAAGCCTTGTTGGCTTCGGCCATCTTGTGCGTGTCGTTCTTCTTGCGGACAGCGTTGCCTTCACCGTTCTTGGCGGCAACGAGTTCTGCAGCAAGGCGGTCAGCCATGTTGGCTTCGTTGCGGTTACGGGCAGCGTCGAGCAACCAACGGAGAGCGAGGGCCTTGGCGCGGTCCGGTGCAACTTCCATAGGAACCTGGTAGTTGGCACCACCGATACGGCGGGACTTCACTTCGAGACGCGGCTTGATGTTTTCGAGGCAGAGTTCGAACTTTTCGAGCGGAGATTCCGGACCTTCGAGCTTCTGGCCGAGGTTTTCGAGAGCGGTATAGACGATCTGTTCAGCGATGGTCTTCTTGCCCTGCTTCAGCACGACACCGACGAGTTCGGTAACGAGCGTGGACTTGTAACGCGGATCCGGGAGGATGGAGCGATGGAGAGCCTTTCTTCTTCTAGACATATTCTACCTTCCTTACTTCTTGGCCGGAGCGGCACCTTTCTTCTTAACACCGTACTTGGAGCGGCCGTTCTGACGACCGTTCACAGCCTGGGTATCCAAAGTACCACGGATGATGTGGTAACGAACACCGGGGACGTCCTTCACACGACCACCGCGGATGAGCACGATGGAGTGTTCCTGGAGGTTGTGGCCTTCACCAGGAATGTATGCGGTCACTTCCATCTTGTTGGAAAGACGCACACGGGCGATCTTACGAAGAGCAGAGTTCGGCTTCTTCGGGGTGCTGGTGTACACGCGGGTGCAAACACCGCGCTTCTGGGGGCAGGACTTCAAGGCCACGGAAGCGGTCTTGTTGCTGATCTGTTCACGTCCGTTGCGGACGAGCTGTTGAATAGTTGGCACTGTTAATCTCCTAGATTTTGGAGTGCAAATATAGTTTCTTTTCCAATTTTTTTCAAGTATCTCGGGTTAATTATCCGAATCATCATCGTCATTGATGCCGATTTCGTTATCCAACATCTGGATATCGTTATCGTCAGATCCGGTGTAATCGCCCTGGATACCCATAGGCCGAGCCGCGGCATCCAGTTCGGCATCGGCATCCACCACCTGGACGTTCCTCAGGTGGCGTGCGCCAGTACCGCACGGAATAAGACGACCCATAATCACGTTTTCCTTAAGACCCAGGAGCGGGTCGACGCTACCTTCGATGGAAGCGCGGGTAAGGATCTTGGTGGTCTCCTGGAACGAGCAGGCAGAAATGAAGCTGTCTGTCGCCAAGGATGCCTTCGTGATACCAAGGAGCATCGGCGTGAAGGTCGCCGGAGTCTTGCCGAGTGCGACCAAGCGGTCGTTCTCTGCGCGGAGACGGGCCTTGGAAATTTCTTCGCCCGGAAGCAGTTCGGAGTCTCCGGAATCCTTGACCTTCACCTTACGCATCATCTGGCGGACGATACATTCGATGTGCTTATCTGCGATAGCCACACCCTGCAGGCGGTACACCGCCTGGATTTCGTTCACCAAGTGACGCTGGACCTCTTCAGGACCAAGGACGTCGAGGATATCGTGGGGATCCACGCTGCCTTCACTGATCTTCTGACCAATGTGGACACGGTCACCTTCGTTGACCGCCAGATGGACGCCGCGGGGAACCAGCACTTTCTCTTCCTGGTCATCCATCTTAATATAAACTACCTGGTTGTTGCGGACTTCTTCGATCTTTTCGACCAGACCGTCGATCGGAGCGATGAATGCCTTGTTCTTCGGAACGCGAGCTTCGAAGAGTTCGGCCACGCGCGGAAGACCACCCGTAATATCGCGGGTCTTACCGGCAGCGCGCGGAAGTTTTGCAACAGTCTGACCGACGCTCACCATTTCGCCAGCCTTAACGGTAAGGATTGCGCCGTCCGGAAGCATGTAGTTACCAATCTTCGTGTTAGAAGAATCAACGATGGTAACTGCCGGGTGGAGGTCCTTCTTGCCGTGCTGCTTGTCGCTAATCACGGTCCAGGTTTCCACGCCAGTGACTTCGTCAGTTTCGGAACGGTAGGTGCGGTTTTCAACCATGTCCGTAAGAACAACCTTACCAGAAACGTTACTGATAATCGGGCTGTTATACGGATCCCATTCGAACATTACCTGGCCTGCAGTAACTGCGGCGCCGTTTTCGACATGGAGGATAGAGCCGTACGGAATCTGGTAACGACCCTTGTTGATGCCGGTCTTGTCAAAGATAACGAGTTCAGCCATGCGGCTGGTAACGACCTTCTGGCCTTCGTGTTCGACAGTTTCGACCTGTTCGAGTTCGATGTGGCCATCGACGGTTGCCTTCTTGTCGCTTTCGACAGTAAGACGAGAAGAAGCACCACCGATGTGGAAGGTACGGAGGGTAAGCTGCGTACCCGGTTCACCGATGGACTGTGCAGCGAGCACACCCACGGCTTCGCCCAGGTCAACCGGACGACCGGAAGCAAGCATACGGCCATAGCACTTGGAGCAGACACCATTGCGGGAATCGCAGGTGAGCACGGAACGCATCTTGATGTGTTCAAGACCCGTAGCGGAGATCTTCGGAAGATCGCGTTCGGTCACGAGTTCGCCGGCCTTGACGATCACTTCGCCAGTCACCGGGTGCTTGATGTCGTCCACCGGAGCACGACCGAGGAGACGTTCTTCAAGAGCGATCACGGTATCGTCGCCGTCCTTGAATGCGGACACTTCAATACCATTCGTGGTACCGCAGTCTTCTTCGGTAATCACGAGGTCCTGGCCCACGTCCACGAGACGACGAGTCAAGTAACCAGCGTCAGCCGTCTTAAGAGCGGTATCTGCCAAACCCTTACGAGCACCGTGAGACGAGATGAAGTATTCCATCACGTTAAGGCCTTCACGGAAGCAGGACTTAATCGGGTTTTCAATAACTTCCTGACCACCGAGCTGCTTGATCGGCTTCTGCATCAAACCACGCATACCGGACAGCTGCTTAATCTGTTCGCGGCTACCACGAGCACCGGAGTCGGCCATCATGTAAACCGGGTTGAAGCCGTCACGGTCGCTGGAGAGCAAGTCCCACTGCTTGGCAGCAACTTCGGAGGTCGTCTTGGACCACACGTCAATGGTCTGGTTATAACGTTCACCGTCGGTAATCACACCGTCTTCATAGAGGCTACGGATGCGGGAAACCTGTTCGGCAGCCTTGTCGAGCATTTCCTGCTTTTCCTTCGGAATCACCATTTCGGCGATAGCCACAGAAGAACCAGCGCGGGTAGCCCACTTGTAACCGTTGGCCTTCAGGTCATCCAGGTAATCCACGGTCACGCGGTTACCGGTGCGGCGGTACAGGTCGTCAATGGACTTCGCAATCACCTTCTTGCCGAAGGTTTCGTTGGCGTAGCCAAGTTCCTTCGGAACGAATTCGTTGAAGATGATACGACCGACGGTCGTCTTGATAACATTGTCTTCCTTAAGGGTAAGGAACTTGATCTTTTCGCCAGCCTTGACAGCCTGTTCGATATTGCCGTTATCGTCGGCAGATTCGCGGAGGCACACGGCATCCTTTTCGAGGGCGCCCATGTAAATCTTCTGACCAGCCTTAAGCTTCAAGTAAACGATTGCGTTCAGATCGACAACACCGTTTTCGTAAGCGCGCACGGCTTCGGCAGAGTCGAAGAAGTGCATGCCTTCACCCTTACGAGCCGGACGCGGCTTGGTCAGGTAGTACAGACCGAGCACGATATCCTGGCCGGGCACAGCAATCGGCTGACCGGAAGCCGGGTGAAGAATGTTGTTCGAAGAGAGCATGAGAACGCGGCATTCAAGCTGCGTTTCGAAAGACAGCGGAAGGTGGCATGCCATCTGGTCACCGTCGAAGTCTGCGTTAAATGCAGTACAGACCAACGGGTGGAGGCGGATTGCGTTACCTTCGATCAGGCGCGGGTAGAACGCCTGGATACCCAGACGGTGAAGCGTCGGGGCACGGTTCAACATCACCGGGTGGTCTTCGATAATTTCTTCGAGGATATCCCACACTTCCGGACGTTCGGCGTCCACGTACTTCTTAGCGGACTTGAGGGTATAAACGATACCTTCTTCTTCCAAACGGTGGATGATGAACGGCTTATAAAGTTCGAGAGCCATGCGCTTCGGGAGACCGCACTGATGCATGCGGAGTTCCGGGCCCACCACGATCACGGAACGACCGGAGTAGTCCACGCGCTTACCGAGCAAGTTCATACGGAAGCGGCCCTGCTTACCCTTCAGGAGTTCGGCGAGGCTCTTCATCGGACGTGCAGAACCCGTACGGGCAGTGCGACGGCCGCTGTCGAACAGCTGGTCAACGGCTTCCTGCAACATACGCTTTTCGTTGCAGAGAATCACGTTCGGCGCACGGAGGTCAATCAACTTCTTCAAACGGTTGTTGCGGTTGATGACGCGGCGATAAAGTTCGTTCAAATCGGACGTTGCGAAACGGCCGCCTTCGAGCGGTACGAGCGGACGAAGATCAGGCGGAATCACCGGAAGCACGTCGAGAATCATCCAGGACGGCTGGTTAGCGAGAAGGCGTGCTTCGCTCGGGTACATCTTGCGGAATTCTTCGTAAGCGTCGGCAACCACAAAGTTGTCGTGCTTGGCTTCGTAGTTAGCCTTGAATTCAGCAACGGCTTCGGCGAGGCCACGGAGCCAGGGCTGCTGGCTGTCGGCCTTCTGGGCCTTTTCAGGATCTTCGTAGTAGCTACGGAAGCTGTCGCGCTGAGACTTGAGGAAGGAATCCACGACCTTGAGGCGCTTCAAAGCGTCTTCCTGCTTGGTCTTGGACTTGGACATAGCCTGAGTGCGGAGTTCTGCAGAAAGGGCAGTGAGGTCCACGCGGTCAAGCAGCTGCTTGATAGCGGAGGCACCCATCTTGGCGTCGAACGTACGGCCTTCGTTGGTGAGGTCCTGATACTGGGCTTCATCAATCAAGGCATTCGGTTCAAGGTCAGCGTCACCCGGATCGATCACAACATACTTTTCGTAGTAGATGATGTTGTCGAGATCCTTGGTGGAAAGGTTCAACAGAGCACCAATGACGCACGGCTGGTTACGGACGAACCAGGTGTGAGTCAGAGGAATAGCAAGTTCAATGTGGCCCATGTACTTACGGCGCACGTTGGAGTGAGTCACTTCCACGCCGCAACGGTCGCAAACGACACCCTTGTAACGGATACGCTTGAACTTACCGCAGTTACATTCCCAGTTCTTCACCGGTCCAAAGATCTTTTCGCAGAAAAGACCATCCTTTTCAGGCTTGAAGGAACGGTAGTTGATGGTTTCGGGCTTGGTCACTTCACCGTGGGACCAGCTGCGGATCATTTCCGGAGCGGCGAGGTGAATCGAAATATCGCCAGAATTGTCGCGTTCAATTTCTTCGACCATATTACTTATCTCCATTGGTCTGAATATTGAGACCCAAAGAACGAACTTCGCGGATCATAACGTTGAAGGATTCAGGAACACCCGGCTTCGGAGTGTTCTGGCCGTGCACGATAGCGTCGTACACCTTGGAACGGCCCTGCACGTCGTCAGACTTGACGGTGAGGAGTTCCTGCAGCGTGTAAGCGGCACCGTAAGCTTCCATAGCCCACACTTCCATTTCACCGAAGCGCTGGCCACCGAACTGGCTCTTACCGCCGAGAGGCTGCTGCGTCACGAGCGCGTAGCTACCGATAGAACGGGCGTGGATCTTGTCGTCCACCAAGTGACCGAGCTTCAGGTAGTACATGTAACCGATAGTAACCGGGTTCAAGAATGCTTCACCGGTACGGCCGTCATAGAGCTTTGCCTTACCGATAATCTTGTTGTTGTCCGGATCCATTTCGTAGTTCACGATCGGGTTCTTCTGGTAAGCCTTTTCGAGTTCCTTGCAGATGTCTTCGAACTTGGCACCGTCGAACACCGGAGTGGAAACCTTGAAACCGAGGGTCTTGGCAGCCCAGCCCAAGTGGACTTCGAGCACCTGACCGATGTTCATACGGGAAGGCACGCCCAGCGGGTTCAGAAGAATCTGGAGCGGACGACCGTCTTCGGTGAACGGCATGTCTTCGACAGGCACGATCTTCGAGACCACACCCTTGTTACCGTGACGACCTGCCATCTTGTCACCGATAGAGAGGCAACGCTTCTTGGCGATGTAGACCTTCACGCTCTTGAGCACGCCCGGCTTGAGTTCGTCACCCTTAGTGACCTTGTCGATTTCCTTTTCCATGGTACGGGTAAGCGTATCCAGGTTGTCGCGTGCAACGAGCACGAGCGAAAGAACCTTTTCCTGGAGTTCGTCGTCGCCCACCACGAAAGTGGAAGCCGGAGAAACCTTCGTCACGTCGATGACGGAGAGGTTCTGTTCAGTATAAGTCTGGCCTTCGCGGATCAGGAGTTCATGGGTTTCGTTGTCCATGACCTTACCGGCAGCCTTGCCGCCCAAGAGTTCGAACAAGTGTTCGGAGCAAGAAGCCTTGATCTTGTCGATCTGAGCCTGGAAGTTGGAACGGATTTCGTTGATCGTTTCCTGATCCTTTTCCTTGCTGTTCTTGTCGGCCTTGTCCTTCTTGCTGAAGATACGGGTTTCGAGCACGACGCCCTTCATTCCCGGAGGAGCCTTCAGAGAAGAATCGCGCACGTCGCCGGCCTTTTCGCCGAAGATAGCGCGGAGCAAACGTTCTTCCGGAGAGAGTTCGGTTTCGCCCTTCGGAGTCACCTTACCGACGAGGATATCGTCAGCGGAAACTTCGGCACCCACGCGGATCACGCCGTTTTCGTCGAGGTTACGCAGAGCGTCTTCGCCGACGTTCGGGATTTCGCGGGTGAGTTCTTCCGGACCGCGCTTGGTGTCGCGGACTTCCAATTCGTATTCTTCGATATGGATAGAAGTAAAGGTGTCCTTGATGGCGAGTTCTTCCGAAATGATAACGGCGTCTTCGTAGTTGTAACCGTTCCAGGGGAGGAAGCCGATCAAGATGTTCTTACCGAGAGCCAGTTCGCCGTGGTCGGTAGACACACCGTCAGCGAGCACATCGCCAGCCTTGACGAAGTCGCCCACATCCACGATAGGCTTCTGGTTGATGCAGGAATCCTGGTTGGAACGTTCGAACTTGCGCAGAACGTAGTTGTCAATCGGATCCTTGCCGAGGAATTCGTAGTCTTCGCCGAGACCGGTGAGCGGCACGAAGTTGCCGTCGACCATGTTGCCACGCTGCACGGTGATGTTGCGAGCGTCAACGAAGGTCACCTTACCGTCGTGCTTGGCGCGTACAACCGTACCCGAGTCGAGAGCGGCGCGGCGTTCGAGACCCGTACCCACGATCGGAGCTTCGGCGCGGAGCAGAGGTACCGCCTGGCGCTGCATGTTGGAACCCATCAATGCACGGTTAGCGTCATCGTGTTCGAGGAACGGGATAAGACCGGCAGCCACAGACACGATCTGCATCGGGGCCACGTCCATGAGGTCAATGCGTTCGGTTTCGGTATCGTCGAGAGCGAAGCTGTCCTGGCGCATGAGGTGCGGGTATTCGCTCTTGTCGCGGACGATCACGTAGCCGTCCATGTCGCCCTTGAAGCGGTTGTCATCGGTGAGTTCGGTAGAAGCCGGAGCCACCTTGAAAGCGTCTTCTTCGTCGGCGGTGAGGAAGGTGATGTAGTCAGACACGATCTGTTCGACCACAGTGCCCACCTGTTCGTAATCGGCCTTGCCGTTGAAATCATCGACGGTGAAACCGTTACGGTAGTAAGTCACGTTGCCTTCGGCATCCTTGAACGCAAACACCTTGTTCACGAAACCTTCGAAGAGGTCGCGCTGCTTGATGTCGAGGTTCATGCGCACGGAATCGATCTGCTTCTTGGAAAGTTCAAGTTCCAAGAAGAGGTGCGGGTCATGCACGAAAGCCTTGAAGATACCGAAGTGCCACTTGGCTTCCGGAATCTTCACGATGTTGCCCTTGGCATCCTTGAAGTCAATGAGACCCACAATACGGTACGGGGTTTCGATAAAGCCGAAGTGGTTCACCACGGCGAAAGATGCGAGAGAGTTGATAAGACCGATGTTCGGGCCTTCCGGTGTTTCGATCGGGCAGAGACGGCCGTAGTGCGTGTAGTGCACGTCACGGACTTCGAAGCCTGCGCGTTCGCGGGAAAGACCACCAGGACCGAGAGCGGAAAGACGACGCTTGTGAGTCAATTCAGAAAGCGGGTTCATCTGGTCCATGAACTGGGAAAGCTGAGAAGAACCGAAGAAGGACTGCACCGTGGAGCTGACCATGCGGGTATTCACGAGGTCGCGCGGAGTGGTCTGTTCGTCTTCGCCGTGGAGGTTCAGGTTCTCGCGGATGACGCGAGACATACGGGAGAGGCCCACGGAAATCTGGTTAGCAAGGAGTTCGCCCACAGAACGGGTACGACGGTTGCCCAAGTGGTCGATATCGTCGAGGGTGTAACCTTCGGTATCGCTGTAGAGGCCAACCATGTATTCGATGATGGCAAGGAAGTCTGCCTTGCTCATGGTCATCGTGGTGAGGGACGGAATCTTGAATTCGTCGCCCTGTTCTTCGAGGACCTTCAAGATTTCGGGCTTGCTGTAAATCTTAGCGTTCAAGCGATAACGGCCAACTTCGCCGAGATCGTACTTGTGCGGGTCGGAAATGAACTGGCTGTCGAAGTAAAGTTCGGCAGTGCGCATATCCGGAGCTTCGTCCTGCTGCTGGTGGGTCACGGAGTAGATCGCCTTGAGGGCGTCTTCGCGGGACTTGGACTTGTCGGCAGCGAGGGTGTAGTGGATGAGGAGATTGTCTTCGTCCTTGGAGAGGAGCACAACCGTTTCCACCTTGTTTTCGATGAGGCATTCGAGCTTCTTTTCGTCGATCACGTCGTTGGCGTGAACGATAACTTCGCCGGAATCCTTGTCGATAACGTCTTCGAAAATGATGCGGTCGATGAGGACGCAAGTACCATTTTCGTCAAATTCCTTGGAGAGGTCGCTAACGGAAACTTCTTCGCTCTTCTTGTAGAACAGCTTCAGGATTTCCTGAGTCGTTTCGAAACCGATGCAGCGGAGCATGGTCGTTGCGGCGAGCTTCTTCTTGCGGTCGATGATGAGGTAAAGGGTGTCGCCTTCGGTATTGAATTCCACCCAGGCACCACGGTGCGGAATAATACGGCTCTTGTAATCGGAGCGGCCGCTGGGCTGGAGTTCTTCGTCAAAGCTAATACCGTAGGAACGGTGCAACTGGGAAACGACAACGCGTTCAGCGCCATTGACGATGAACGTTCCGTTTTCAGTCATGATCGGGAGTTCGCAAATAAGGACGTCGTTCTTGACTTCTTCCTTGAGCTTGCGGTCTTCGCCATCTTCTTCGAAAATCTGAAGAGAAAGAGTGGCGTAAAGCTCCATGGAATACGTGAGGCCACGCTCACGGCATTCGGGGATGCTGTACTTCGGGATACCGAAATAATAACCTTCATAATTAAGGGAATAAAGACCCTTGACGTCAGTGATCGGGAAAATATCCTGGAACACGCGTTCCAGCCCTACCTTGAGACGTTTTTCTGGCGAGATTTCCTTCTGGAGGAATTGCTCGTACGAAGCCTTCTGGACTTCGATCAGGTACGGGAGTTCCAGCTGGAACTTATTGGAGGAATAGCTTTTTCGCTCCGTGGTCATTTGAAATACCTCATCCGGTGAAGAGCTTTTTTATCTAAAAATAGCAAAAAATAGTGACAAACATTATACACCAAAAGCCCGCACATACAGTGCAGGCAGTTGGCATATAATAAGTCAATGAAGTGAAAGCATTACTTCAGAGCGACCTTTGCTCCGAGATCTTCCAGGTCCTTCTTGAGCTTTTCAGCGTCGGCCTTCGGCATTGCTTCCTTAACCACGCTGTTGGCCTTTTCGACCAGGTCCTTAGCTTCCTTGAGGCCCAGACCGGTGATAGCGCGAACGGCCTTGAGGACGTCCATCTTCTTAGCGCCGCATTCGACGAGGATCACGTCGAATTCAGTCTTTTCTTCAGCAGGAGCGGCAGCAGCGGCGGCCATTACGACGGCGCCACCGGCAGCAGCTTCGATGCCGTGGGTTTCTTTAAGGTAGTCAGCCAAAGCCTTGGCTTCGAGAAGGGTAAGACCAACGATTTGATCGCCCAGTGCCTTGATATCAGTTGCCATGATGTGTTTCTCCGATTATTCCGTTTAAATTTTTTGGTTTGTGGTTTGTTGTTAAGCTTCCGCAGCGGCTTCGGGAGCAGCTTCGGAGCCCGATTCTTTTTCCAGCTTTTCCTGGAGTGTCTTGATTTGACCGGCGATCGTGGAGCCAGGTCCGAGAGCGATGGAGACGATCTGAGCGATCATACCCTTACGATCCGGGATCTTGGAGAGGTTCACGACTTCGGAGCCAGGCATCGCCTTGCCATCAAGGTACACGCTCTTGGCAACCAAGAAATCGGGGTTTGCTTTGTGGAATGCTTCAATTTCGCGAGCAGGCAGAAGCGGATCTTCTTCGAAGCCGACCATCACAGAAGTTGCGCCGGTCAGCAAATCGTCGAGACCTTCGACCTTAAGAGCAGCGAGCACGCGCTTGAGAAGAGTATTCTTCACAGCGTGGTACTTCACACCCTTAGATGCGAGTGCCTTGCGAAGGGCATTGTCCTTTTCTACGGTCATGCCTTGATAATTGAGCAGATAAACGGCGGTAGCGCCATTGAAGGACTCGACGAGCGCGTCCACAGTCTGTTGTTTTTTAACTACAGCTTTCATGGTGTCTCCTATCGCGTCAGTGCCATATCAAGTTTGATGCCCGGAGCCATCGTTGCAGACAACGTAAGGCTCTTAATGTAGGTGCCCTTAGAAGATTGAGGCTTGTTCTTGACAACGGAATCGATCACAGCCTTGGTGTTTTCAACCAGCTGATCGACGCCGAAGGAGAGTTTGCCTACGGGGGCATGGACGTTGGCGCCCTTGTCAACGCGGTACTGAATCTTACCAGCCTTGAGTTCCTTAACCGTCTGGGCCACGTTAACCGTAACCGTGCCGGCCTTCGGAGAAGGCATCAAACCGCGAGGACCGAGGACCTTAGCGACCTTACTAATCACCGGCATCATGTCGGGAGTAGCAACGACGGAATCAAAGTCCAGCCAGCCTTCCTGAATCTTCTGAACCAAGTCAGCACCACCAGCGTAGTCTGCGCCTGCGTTCTTTGCAACTTCAAGGTTATTGTCCTTGCAGAAAACCAAGACGCGGACCTGACGACCGGTACCATGCGGCAGCACGACAGTGCCACGAACCACTTGGTCGGAATGTTTTGGGTCCACACCGAGATTGAAGTGGATTTCGACCGTCTGGTCGAACTTCAATTCGGACTTTTTAAGGATTTGGACTGCTTCGGCAAGATCGTAAGCCTTGTTACGGTCGATGCTTTCAGCAATCTTCTTGTATTTTTTTCCTCTGAACATGGTGTTTCCTGTCAGATACGTAACGGTGAATTACCTGCCTCAGTCAACCACTTCAACGCCCATGGAGCGAGCAGTACCCGCGACCATGCGCATAGCGGCTTCGAGGTCGATTGTGTTTAGATCCGGCATCTTCTTTTGGGCGATATCCTGGACCTGGGCCTTGGTGAGCTTACCAACTTTCTTACGGTTGGGTTCGCCAGAGCCGCTTTCAATGCCGGCAGCCTTCTTGATGAGGGCCGGAACCGGCGATACCTTCGTGATGAAGGTAAAGCTCTTATCGGCATAGACCGTGATAACGACCGGGATAATCATACCCTTGTCGTTCTGGGTCTTAGCGTTGAACTGCTTGCAGAATTCCATGATGTTCACACCCTTCTGACCAAGGGCGGGACCCACCGGAGGAGCCGGGTTTGCGGCGCCTGCAGGAATCTGGAGCTTAATATAACCTGTGATTTTCTTTGCCACTGTGTTATCTCCGTTTCAAAACCGTAGTCTTAAGCGATGTCTGATTCTACCTGGTTGTAGGAGAGTTCGACAGGCGTAGAACGACCGAAGACCGTGACCATGACCTTGATCTTGGTCTTGTCTTCCATGATTTCGTCTACGACGCCCACAAAGTCCTTGAAAGGACCTTCCTTGATGCGGACATTTTCGCCAATTGTGTACGGATTTTGGATCTCGCCTTCCGCGGAGCCACTAGGATCAACTCCAAGAAGACGATCGACCTCGCTCTGTTGTAAAGGAATAGCCACCCTCTTGGTGGGTGTCATTCCTAAGAAATGGGTGACGCCATTGATGTTCATCACCAAATGCTGGGTGAGCTCGTCCAGCACCATTTCGATGAAAACGTAAGTGGGCATTGCGTTCTGCACCGATACATGACGACGACCGCGAACGGTGGAAACCACTTCGCGGGTCGGAACAATGATACGGCCGAACTTTTCCTGAACGCCTTCGCGTTCAATCATCTGCTCGATACGTTTCTTAATGTTGTTTTCTTGACCGGAAAAGGTGTGAATGGCATACCAAAGCATACTAATTAACCTCTTCCCATAATTTTGTCAATAATCCAAGAGAAACCAACGTCGAGTCCGGCAATGTACAGACCCATAATGACGCTAAAGAGCATCACTACCAAAGTCGAACCCTTAAGTTCTTCCCAAGTAGGCCAAGTAACTTTCTTCAGTTCCTCGATGGATTCCTTGACATATTGCTGGATCTTGCGCATAATGACTCCAGGAAGTGAGCAGGTCGGGAGGGACTCGAACCCCCAACCAACGGTTTTGGAGACCGTGACTCTACCAATTGAGCTACCGACCTATTCGGACTTCCTTACTTGGTTTCCTTGTGAACAGTATGCTTGCGGCAGAACGGGCAGTACTTCTTGTACTCCACGCGGGAGGGATGAAGACGCTTGTTCTTGTCGCAGTCATAGTTGCGCTGATTGCATTCGGTGCATTCGAGCGTGATGAGTTCTCTGGGCATTTTATTATCCGATTACTTGATGATTTCGGTTACGGAGCCAGCGCCAACGGTACGGCCACCTTCGCGGATTGCGAAGCGGAGCTGCTTTTCCATTGCCACCGGGGCGA
>NZ_FXBA01000009.1 GCF_900177705.1 Fibrobacter sp. UWB15 | reverse complement strand
CAGGCCGCATCTCAATTATAACCAAAGGATTTTTTTCAGTACCGCTAAAGCTTCTTTAGAACCACCTGCCTAGCAGGTGGTTTTCGGTTATACAAAAAGGCCGCGACTTAATGTCGCGGTCTTTTTTTTATTCGTTCGCCCCTAGCATTTTCTTATAATTTGTTATAATTTTTACATTGGGTCGCTAAGAAAGGAGTTTACTTGCTATGACCATAGGCAAGAATTTTACCACTAAAATCGCATCTGCGTTTGTCACTTTTACGTTGGCAAGTTTTTTCATGTGTTCTTGTAGCGAGAGCACTCCTGAAAAAGTGAATCTTGTTGAACCGATTCCGTCTGATTCTACGGCAACCGATGTCAAGGATTCCGCAGACACGACTTCCAAAAAAGATTCTATTCCGAATACACCCGATTCATCAAAGACGGATTCCGCCGAGACCGGCCCTATCGAAACGACACACACCGTTGTCGGTTACCTGAATCGCGGCCAGTACGCTTGGGGAACCGAGGTTGTTTTGCGCGAACTGGACAGCAACCTCGCGCAAACCGGCGTCGTTTACCGAACCCTCATTGCCGACTCTCTGGGCTTATACGTCATTCCCGATGTCAAGTTAACGCAACCCTACGTGCACATCGAAGCTGTCGGCAGCTACAACACCGTCTGTTACGAAATTGATAACAGGCCCGAATATTTCACCGGTACAGAAACCTACGCCGACATCCGCAAGGGCGATACCATCAACCTGAATGTCTTGACACACATGCAGGCAAGGAGACTCCCCCGCTACATAGAACAAGGCTACTCCTTTGATTCCGCAATGGCCACCCTGCAATCTGAAATTTCGGCACTCCTGATGCTAGACACATTGCATACCGAATTCAACAAGCTGAACTTGGTTACTGAACAAAGCGAAAGTTTTTACCTGCTGGGAGCCACCATTCTTTCCGAAGTGCACTCCTTCTCGGGCGACTTTGATGGGTTACTTGCCCTAGAAAGCTTAAACGATTCCACAACAAGTTCTTTTTGGTACCAGGCATACAATGCCAGCACCGGCAGGGATTGCTGGAAAATTACCGAAAACTCGAGAAAATTCGGTTACCACTACATCATAACCGGCGCTAAAAAATATCTTGAACAAGTCTGGGAAACAAAATTCGACCTCGGAGAATGTTCCGTTGCAAACAAGAACGAAATCAAGTCGGCGGCATTCAACAGCAAGTATGTGATGTATTGCGATTCTGCCAAATGGCAATATCCCCACGATTGTAGCGTTCTCGATAAAATTGTTCTGGATACTACCGTAGGTGACACCATTGCGGGGCACTTGACAGAGGCGCCTTACTGCAAAGATACTTATTACTACTGGGGAACTTTCCAAGGGGAATACTCCTGGCTAGAAGCAGACAACATCGAAACCGGACTTAAGCTCGCCTGCGTCAAAGAAACAAGAGGCCTCTACGGCAAGAGCGGCAAAAAATGCTACTACTGCGACGGTAGCTACTGGCTAGAAAAAGACATGACCGAATGCGACGAACACATTGTTTCTGCCGGGCAAACAAATTAAGGGGAGAAGAACAAAATGACCAAGAATATTTTTGCAATCCTTTTGGCAAGCAGCCTTTTCTTGTTCGGTTGCGGCGACGATTCCTCTAGCGATCCGCAAGACGATTCCTCTAAAGATTCCGAACTCAGCAGCAGTAGCGGCAACAGCGATAAAGATGACAAGAAAAGCTCCGAATCCAAGGCCGATTCATCGAGCACATCAGATTCGCTGAACACTGAACCGGCAGCGCTGTTCGAAAAAGCCCAACTCACAGCTATTTACGGACACTCCAAATGGCACGAAGCCACTGTGCTTGAAATAGACACCGCCATGAACCTTACAGGCCGCGAATTCATGGTCAAGGCAGACTGCGATTCGTGCCCGTTCGTGTTCGAGAATCTTAAGCTGCAAACACCTTACGCCCTTTTAAGAATCGACAACAAAAGATATTCTATATCCGCGCCGGCATGGAGCTTTGTCGATCTTGGCCGCACCGATTCGCTCCACCTCAACGCGCTCACCACGCTCGAAAGCAAACGAATCGTCAAGCTCATGAAAGACGGGCTTGAATCCGACTCCGCCGAAAAGCAGGCGCAAGGCGAAATTCTGAAAGAGGTTTTCGGCGATATTCCCAAGTTAAAGCATTCTAACCAAATTGACGAACATACGACCGATTCCGTTGCAGCAGTGGTTTTGCAAACCCTATGGTCCGGCAGCCTGCCATACAACAAAAAAGCGGACACTATTTTTGAAAAAGACGGCAAATGGAACGATTCCATAAAAATATACTTTGCAGACCGTCTTGCCGACAGCTACATGTATGAATACACTAGTGACATTCCTACCCCAAGAGCCGAAAGACCGGTTACCACCGGCATTTACGGGCGCATCTACGGATTTGGAGAATGTTCCAGCAAGAACATCGATTCCGTAAAAACGGTCAACGATTCTACCAGCAAGTATTACAAGATTCTATTTGTCTGCTCCGAAAAACTCGGTTGGTACAACCCCGGCACAACATTCCAAGACACCTACAATTGGGAACCGGGATATAACGGCGAATTACGAAAAGGCTCCTATTACGAAAATTACACCTACGCTTACGATTCCGTTCAGGGGAAATGGATTTACCCCAGCATCCAAAACGGGATTCCCTGCATAACGACAAACTTAGGAATGGTCATAAAATCGGAAGACCCATACGCCGGAGGCGTCTTGATTCCGATTCCATACCACAAATGCATGGATACAGGAACCCAGCTTTTCTGGAATTCCGCAAACGAAACGGAATATTACTCGCAAGGAATCGAATGCGACTCCGCTTATACAAGACGCCCAAGCCTCGTGGATTCTGCAGTAAAAGTTCTTTGCTACGATGGCAAATTTACCGTGATTAAACCTACGGAACCTGAGCCCCCGCAAGAAGAAACCTTGCTGGAAAAAGAAGCAAAACTGATTAACTGCGGCGAAGACGACGAATCGTTCCATAAAGGTCAAATCGATACAACCATCTACTACTATTGCTACAAGGGCGACGTAGCTATCGCAAAAGAATTTGACATGGCAATCGGTCATGGTTGCCACAGAGAACACGAAGGCGATTACGTATACCAGAATTCCGTTTTCACCTGCAACGGTTTCGCCTGGAAATTTGCAAATGACAAACTAGTGACTGACACCGTTACCGACGAACGTGATGGGACCATTTACCAGACTGTAGGCATCGGTAGTCAAATCTGGATTTCAGAAAATTTGAACTACGCCATAGATTCTAGCTGGTGTCCCATGCACAAATACGCTTCAACGGACACATCTTGGAACGCCGACAGCAGCCTTAAATACTGCAAAAAGTATGGCCGTTTCTACAGATGGGACGCAATTCTCGGTGAAAACGCGGCAGTAGAAAATATATGCCCCGAAGGATTCCACGTTCCAAACAACAAGGAACTTGAAACCCTGGCCAATTTCGGAAAGACATGGTTCAAGAACGAAACCGCAGCAGATATCTTCGTTTCGGAAAACCGTCTAGAATACAGTGATGGCATTGAAACAGGAGACAATCTGCTTGGATTCTCGCTCTATATGATTGGAAGCAGAAATATAAACGGCAACTACAACGGATGGCTTTACAGCGTGAACGTATGCAGCCGAGACGCCGCCAGCGAAGACCGCGCATACGTCTATAGAATCAGCCGAGACAATTCAATGGAGTTTGCGCAGGCACAGCAAAAGCAGAACCTAAGTTGCAACGTAAGGTGCCTTAAGGACTAAGAGATTGTAATCACACAAAAAAGTGACCCGCCGGCGATGAAGCCGGTGGTTTTCGATTATACAAAAAGACCGCAGCGGTCAAGCTACGGTCTGATTTTTTCTCTGGTCTGGATCCTTCCGCCTTCGGCGTCAGGATGACACGACCGAATGTCGTGTCACTTGACCACAACGCTTACGAGTTTACCCGGCACGGCAATGACCTTCACAACAGTCTTACCAGCAGTAAACTCCTTCACTCTTTCGTTTTCAAGAGCGAGCTTTTCGAGGGCGGCCTTGTCCATGTCCTTAGCAACGGAGGCCTTGGCGCGGACCTTGCCGTTCACCTGGAACACGACTTCCACGGTGTTTTCCACGGCCTTGGAGTGGTCGGCTTCGGGCCAGGCGACGTTCGTGAGCGATTCGTTGTGTCCGAGGATGCTCCACATTTCTTCGGCGATATGCGGGGCAAACGGGTGCAAGAGCTTCACGAACGTTTCGCACGGTTCGCGGTAGCGCTTGTCCATCTTCATCATTTCGTTGTTGAAGATCATCAGCTGGCTAATCGCGGTGTTGAAGCTCATGTTCTCGATGTCGCTCGTGACCTTGATGACGGTCTGGTGCATCACCTTCTCGATTGCTTCCGGAGCGGTTTCATCAACGTAGACCGGAGCGGCATCGTCGTCACCGACAACAGAACGCCAGGCGCGGCCGAGGAAGCGGTTCATGCCTTCGATGCCCTTGGTCTGCCACGGCTTCACGGCATCGAGCGGGCCCATGAACATTTCGTACAAACGAAGGCTGTCGGCACCGTAGTCGCGCACCACGTCATCCGGGTTCACGACGTTTTTGAGGGACTTACTCATCTTCGCCACAATCTGCTTGAGCTCGATGTCGGTTCCCTTCTTGAAGAACTTGCCGTTCTTCTCTTCCACTTCGTCGGTGGGGACCTTGGAGCCCGCGGCATCTTCGTAAGCGAAGGCAAGAATCATGCCCTGGTTAAAGAGCTTCTGGAACGGTTCGTCGGTAGAGACAAGGCCGAGGTCAAAGAGCACCTTGTGCCAGAAGCGGCTGTAGAGTAGGTGGAGCACGGCGTGTTCGGCACCGCCCACATAGAGGTCCACAGGCATCCAGTACTTTTCGAGTTCCTTTGCCACAAATGCATCGCCATTGCAAGCGTCGATGTAGCGCAGGTAATACCAGCAGCTACCTGCCCACTGCGGCATGGTGTTCGTCTCGCGGATACCCTTGCGGCCGTTCTTGTCGGTCACCTGGAGCCATTCGGTAGCGTTTGCAAGCGGGGACTGTCCGCCGTCACCCGGCTTGTAGTCCTTGAGTTCCGGCAAGAGCACCGGCAGTTCGGCATCGTCGACAGTAGAGATTTCGCCATCTTCCCAGTGAATAATCGGGAACGGTTCACCCCAGTAACGCTGGCGGCTGAAGAGCCAGTCGCGGAGCTTGTAGTTCACCGTGGCCTTACCAATCTTGTTGGCTTCGAGCCATTCGATGACCTTCGCGATGCCCTGCTTCTTGTTGAGGCCGTTCAGGCAAAGCGTGTCGTTCTGGCTGTTGATGTAGGTGCCGTCGGCAGCCCAGCAGGCTTCACCAGCGAGGACCTTCGGGCGAACGTCGACCGGGCAGCTTGCGTCCGGTTCCATGATGCAGATAACCGGCAGGTTAAACTTCTTCGCGAAATCGAAGTCGCGGGTATCGTGAGCGGGCACGGCCATGATGGCGCCCGTGCCGTAGCCGGTCAGAACGTAGTCGGCGACCCACACCGGAATCTTGGTGCCGGTGAGCGGGTTCACGGCATAAGAGCCAGTAAACACGCCGGTCTTTTCCTTCGCAAGTTCGGTACGGTCGAGGTCGCTCTTCAAGGCGGCGGCGTGCACGTATTCTTCCACGGCGGCCTTCTGCTCAGCAGTCGTGAGTTCCGGCACCATCGCGTGTTCCGGAGCAACGACCATGTAAGTTGCACCAAACAACGTATCGCAACGGGTCGTATAGACGCGGAGCTTCTTTTCGGTCGGCTTGCCGTCAGCATCGGCAATCGGAAAATCCACTTCGGCACCGTAGCTCTTGCCGATCCAGTTCTTCTGCATATCCTTGACGCCCTGCGGCCAGTCGAGCTTGTCGAGGCCCTTCAGCAGGCGGTCGCCATACAGCGGAATACGCATGAGCCACTGCTTGAGGTTACGGCGTTCCACTTCCTTGGTGCCGCACTTTTCGTGGCTGCCGTCGTTCAAGACTTCTTCGTTCGCGCAAACAATCTTGCAGTGCTTGCACCACCACACCTGAGCGTCGGCGTAGTAAGCGAGGCGCTTAGAATCCTTGTACTTGCGGACTTCTTCCTTGCCCTTGGCTTCCACGTCAGCAGGAATCGGGAGTTCTTCGATGGGGCGGCCCTTCTGCTGGTCTTCATCGAACCAGGTGCCGTAAAGGCGCTTGAAAATCCACTGCGTCCACTTGTAATACTTCGGGTCGGTGGTGTTAACTTCCTTGTTCCAGTCATAAGAGAGGCCGAGGCGCTTGATCTGGCGGCGGAAATTGTCGCAGTTTTTCTTGGTGGTAATGGCCGGGTGCGTACCGGTCTGAATGGCGTACTGCTCGGCAGGGAGGCCGAAAGCGTCCCAACCCATCGGGTGCAACACATTGAAACCGCGGCTGCGCTTGTAGCGGCAGATGATATCGGTGGCGGTGTAACCTTCAGGGTGCCCCACATGGAGGCCCGCGCCACTCGGGTATGGGAACATGTCCAGGCAGTAATACTTGGGCTTGGACTTGTCGGTGCCCGTCTTGAAAGTCTGATGTTCTTCCCAGTAGGCTTGCCACTTGGTTTCGATCTCTTGCGGATTGTACTTTGCCATGATTTATGTCCTTAAATTTTCGGGGGTAAAGATAGAATTTCTTACACATCGTTTACACATCCACACGGCAAAAGACGCCCATTTAACGGCTTTCTTATACTAAAAAAGGAGGTCCCACCACTTGCGCAGCAGGACCCCCCGAGGTGTTTGATGGACTCCTAGCCCTCAAAAGGTTCTTTGTAAACAAAGTTACAATAAAGGGTACCCCTTGACAAGGGGTACCTCCTAATTTATTTTATACAAAAAACTTACACTTTGTTCGGTTTTCAACCTAGCCTATTCGCCATTTTCACACAAATTAAATTCGCACGTCAATTACACGCAAAGCATAAATATCGGAATACAGTTCAAAAATCGTTATTTTATAAGAAATCCACAAAATAAAAACAAAAAGTCCCCGGCATTGCCAGGGACTTTTTCTACTCTAAATAACAATTACACTTTGTCGAGAGCCTGAGTCAAATCAGCGATAATATCGTCAACATTCTCGATGCCCACGCTGAAGCGGATCAGGTCCGGTGCAACGCCTGCTTCGATGAGCTGTTCGTCGCTGAGCTGACGGTGCGTGTGGCTTGCCGGGTGCAGCACACAGCTGCGGGCGTCGGCCACGTGGGTCACGATGCAGATCATCTTGAGGTTGTCCATGAACTGGATGCTCTTTTCGCGGCCACCCTTGATGCCGAACGTGAGCACGCCGCAGGGGAGCCCGCCCTTGAACTGCTTCTGGGCAAGTTCATGGTACTTGTTGCCCTCGAGGCCCGCGTAATCGACCCAGGCCACCTTCGGGTGGTTCTGCAGGAACTTCGCGCAGGCGAGAGCGTTCTCGCAGTGGCGCGGCATGCGCAGGTGAAGCGTTTCAAGGCCAACGTTCAGGAGGAACGCATTCTGCGGAGCCTGGATGCTGCCGAGGTCGCGCATGAGCTGGGCCGTAGCCTTCGTGATGAAGGCGCCCTTGCCGAAAGCCTTCGTGTAGGCAAGACCGTGGTAGCTCGGGTCCGGTTCGGTGAGGCCCTTGAACTTGTCGTGATGGGCTTCCCAGTCAAAGTTTCCGCTATCTACGATGCAGCCACCCACGGCCATCGCGTGACCGTCCATGTACTTGGTGGTGGAATGCGTTACGATGTCCACGCCGAATTCAATCGGGCGGCAGAGAATCGGAGTCGGGAACGTGTTATCGACAATCATCGGCACGCCATGCTTGTGGGCGATGTCTGCAAAGCGCTTGAGGTCCAGAATCTTGCCGGCCGGATTTGCAACCGTCTCGCCGAAGAAGCACTTGGTGTTCGGACGGAAAGCCTTCTCGATTTCCTCGTCGCTAGCGTCCTGGTCCACGAACGTGCATTCGATGCCGAGCTTCTTCATGGTAACGCTGAAGAGGTTGCTCGTACCGCCGTAAATAGCGCTGGTGCTGATAAAGTGGTCGCCCGCCTCACAGATGTTGAACACGGCGAAGAAGTTCGCTGCCTGACCGGAACTCGTAAGCATCGCAGCGACACCGCCTTCCATGGCCGCAATCTTGGATGCCACGGCATCGTTGGTCGGGTTCTGCAGGCGCGTGTAGAAGTAACCGCTGGCCTTCAGGTCGAACAGGTCGGCCATCGCGTTGCTGGACTCGTACTTGAAAGTGGTGCTCTGGTAGATAGGGAGAACGCGCGGTTCGCCGTTTTTCGGTTGCCAGCCGCCCTGTACGCACAAAGTTTCGATCTTGGACATTTTTGCCTCTTGTTAAAAACTCATTTAAATATAGATAGCAGCCTATTTTGCACTGACTAACATATTATTTATATAGGTAAATATAGAAAAATGCTATTACTTGGCAATGCGTTTATGCAAATATCTGCATATATAATTCTGATATCTACTTATAGGTAAAAACTATAATTCTTTTTGGAGGCGTTATCTCCAGTGTAGACAAAGTAAACATTTCGTCTGTAAATTTCTGTAATCATTCGTTCGCTAATTCCTTGACCTATCGCGATTTGTAAACACTATTTTCTTAAAAGCCCATATCAATCATTTTTTTTAAATCTATATTACGAGAGAATTTTTTCACACTAAGCTTTTTATAGCTATAAAAAGAGGACACACATGATTGGACTTAAATCGATTGCCAAGACGGCGCTTGCGCTCTCGGCATCCGGTGCTCTCCTTTCGGGTTGCGGCGACGCTTCTTCGGAAGGTGATCTGGGTGGCGCGCTTCCCCGTCAACAGACGCTATACTTGTCGGGCCAGCAGAACGATGCGCCGGGTTCTTTCAACCCGCTCGCAGAAAGCTGGATGGCCTCCTGGCCGGTAGGCGGACGCTTCAACCTCATGTACGAACCGCTCATCACGTACAACTCCTTGAACGGCAAGATCGAACCCCTTCTGGGTACCTTGGTCGAGGAACTTTCCAATAACGATTCCATCGTGGTGGACCTGAACCCCGCCGCCAAGTGGAGCGATGGCAAGCCGGTAACTTCTACCGACGTGACCTTCATGTTCCTGCGCGGTTCCATCAACTCTACCGAACAGATTTCCGCTATCCATATCGATTCCCTGAAGGGTGCCGATGGCGTCATTACCGAACGTCTTTCGTTCATGGTCGCCAAGGACAAGCGTAACAATCCGCTGACCGTGCGCGACATGTTGCAGGCAACCCGTATTGCCCCGTCGCATGTGTTTGAACCGCTCATCAAGGAAAAGGGCCTCGACGAAACGAAGAAGCTCCCGATGGACCAGAACCCGGTGGTTTCCGGTCCGTACAACCTGCGTAGCGCCGACCCGAACAAGATTATTCTTGAACGTCGTGACGACTACTGGGGCAACGCCGCCCTCCATGACGGCAAGCTTCCGGCTCCGAAGTTCATTGTTCACCCGATTTACAAGAACAACGAACACAACACGATTGCTATGCGTGAAGGCAACCTCGATGCCTCCCAGAGCTTTATTCCCCGCATTCAGCGTAAGGCTTCTGCAGGCGTCCACACCTGGTGGAACGAACCGCCTTACTTCCGTCCGGGTGCAATGCCCATGCTCGTGATCAACACCCTTAAGGAACCCCTGAACGACAAGCGCTTCCGTCGTGCTCTTGCAACTGCAATCGACTACAACGCGCTCCGCCAGTTCGCCGTTTCCAACTACACCTCTACCCTCAAGGCCGGCCTCATCATGCCGACGGACCTCGAAGGCAAGTACATTGTTGACGAAGACCTCGAAAAGTACGGTGTGAACCTTGGCATCAGCGATGAAGCCGAACGCCTCGCTGCCGTGAAGCAGATCCTTTCCGAAGCGGGCTTCAAGTCCGTGTTCAACGACGACGGTACCCTGGATCACATGGAAAATGCCAAGGGCGAACGTCTCCCGACTCTCTACATCACTAGCCCGAACGGCTGGACCGACTGGGAAGCCATGGTGACTATCGCTGTCGAAGGCATGCGCAAGGCCGGTATCGATATCCGCGAAGGCTTCGTGGACGGTGGTTCTTACTGGCCGGCCATGGGTCTTGGCAACTTCGACCTCGTGATGCACAAGCCTGTCGCTGACGTGACTCCGTCTCTTCCGTGGAGCCGCTTCAACGAAATCATGGCAAGCCGCGACTGGCAGCCGCTTGGCGCCTGGGCCGGTGTGAACATCGGCCGTTACAACCAGCCGGGTACCGAAGGCTTCCGCCCCGAAGTGGACCAGCTCCTTTCCGCTATTCCTCTGATGACGGACTCCGTGGAAATCGCAAAGGCCTACCGCGAACTCAACAAGATCTTCATGGAAGACCAGCCCTCTATTCCGCTGGTCTACCTGCCTGAACAGTTCTACGAATTCAGCGACCGCGTGTGGACGAACTGGCCCACCGCCGAAAACCCGTACGCTCCGGCTCAGCTGCCGTGGGTGGCTTCGGGCACCAAGATCCTCTGGAACTTAAAGCTTGCTAAATAAAGGTTAAAGGAATACAAATGCTTAAACAATATCCTATGCTACGCTATGTCCTGCAGAAGGGGTTCTGGTATCTCCTGACCTTCGTTTTTGCAGTGGCATTGAACTTCGCCTTGCCGCGTCTTGGCGATAACAACCCGGTCGACATTATCATGGGTCAGGCCGGTAAGGGTCTTTCTCCGACTGAAGCCCAGAAGAAGAAAGCCGAACTCCTGGTGTCCTTCGGTATGGCCGAACTCGACGATCAGGGCAACGTGATTTATGAACCGGAAGTCGACGAAAATGGCCAGATGGTTACCCGCAAGGTGCCCAAGCTCGACGATGCTGGCAATCCGGTTCTTGTGACTGTGAAGGAAGTCAACGAAGACGGCACCCCGAAGATGGTGGAACGCCAGAAGGTTGACGCCGAAGGTAAGCCGGTCTTCGAAGAAAAGCCCGTGCTCGACGCCAAGGGCAAGCCCGTAATGGAAAAGAAGGGCAAGAAGAAGGTCGCCAAGGTTGAACAGGTCGCTGTCATGGAACAGGTCCAGGCTGAACGCCAGGACACCGTGATGGTTGACGAAGTCGTCCTCAAGACCGACCCGAAGCTCAGCTCCGCATTCTCCCAGTTCCTCCGTTACATTGCCAACGTGTTCAAGGGTGACCTCGGTCTCTCTTACCAGAACAACGAACCGGTGACCAACGTAATCAAGAAGTCGCTGCCGTGGACGCTCCTCATCCAGGCTCCGACCATTTTGCTCGGCTGGATTATCGGCAACTTGCTCGGTGCCTTCGCTGCTTACAAGCGCGGCATCTTCGACAAGGTGTTCTTCCCCTGCGCCATGTTCCTGAACGGTGTGCCGTACTTCGTGTTCGGTATGCTCTTGGTGGCCATGTTCTCCATCACGCTCGGCTGGTTCCCGGCTATGGGTGCTTACAGTTCCGACATTCCGGAACTCACCTTCTCCTGGACCTGCATTAAGAGCGTCGCTTGGTACTACATCCTCCCGTTCTTCAGCTGCTTCCCGATTCTTCTTTCGGGTCAGGCAACGGGTATGCGCTCCATGTCGATTTATGAACTCGGTACCGACTACATGAAGTACGCCAAGTGGCTCGGTCTTCGCGAAGGCAAGATCATTAGCTACGTGTTCCGTAACGCAATGCTCCCGCAGCTCACCGGTCTTGCTCAAAGCCTCGGTGCCATGGTGGGTGGCGCACTCATTACCGAAATGATCTTCTCTTATCCGGGCCTCGGTATGGCTATGCTCAACGCCATCCAGAAGAACGACTACGCAACGATTCAGGGTTGTACGCTCATGATCTCTACCTGCGTGCTCGTGGCCAACTACGCCGTTGACGTGCTCATCGCCGTGTTCGATCCGCGCGTGAAGGCCGGTCTCCAAATGGGAGGTAAGTAATTATGTTGAAACTCTTAAGAAACCTTCTCAAGTCCCCGATGTTCGTCATCGGTATCTCGATCTTCGTGCTCACGCTCCTGATCGCGCTCTTTGGACCTCTCTTCTACAACGTCGATACTCACGCCCGTGACATTCTCGCTGGCCCGTATGCAGGTTCTTCTTCTGAACACTTGCTCGGTACCGACCACTTGGGTCGTGACTATGTGTCCCTGCTGATTGCTGGCCTCCGCAGCTCCCTCTATGTGGGTTTCGTGGCCGGTATCATCGCGACGACGATCGGTGTGCTTATCGGTTTGTTCGGCGGTTTCCGTGGCGGCTGGATCGACGAAGTGCTGAACATGTTCACGAACCTCTTCATCGTGATTCCGCAGTTCGTGATCCTCGTGCTCATCAGCTCTGCCGTGAAGGACGGTCGTTCCCTCACCTTGATCGGCCTCATCATCGGTCTTACCGCATGGAGCTGGTCTGCTCGTGCAGTGCGTGCCCAGGCATCGTCCCTGCGTAGCCGCGACCATATCGCTCTCGCTCGCATCAACGGTGCATCTACGCTCACGATCGTGATCAAGCATGTGCTTCCGTACTTGCTCTCTTACGTGTTCATGGTGTTCATCATGCAGGTGGGTTCGGGCATTCTTTCCGAAGCATCCATCTCCATGATCGGCCTTGGCCCTGTCGATACGACTAGCCTCGGTATCATCTTGAACCAGGCGAAGGACAACGGCGCTCTTGCCGACTCCATCTGGATTGCCTTCATTCCGGCAACCCTCGTGGTGACCCTTACGGTGTTTGCCCTTTACCTCATCAATACTTCTATGGAAGGCGTCTTTAACCCGCGTCTGCGCAAATAAGAGGTAACGAAATGTCTGAAAATGTATTTGAAGTAGAAAATCTCGGCCTCTATTACCTTGGCCGTTTCGGCGACAAGACTCATGCCGTGACGGATGTGTCCTTCTCCATGAAGAAGGGTGAAATCCTCGGTATCGCAGGTGAATCCGGTTGTGGTAAGTCCACCTTGGTGTCTGGCCTTATGGGCATGTGCATTCCGCCGCTCTACCCCGAAAAGGGTGACGTGCGCGTGCGCGTAGGCGACCACATGGAATCCCTGATGCACCGCAAGCTCGAAGATGTTCGCGCCAACGTGCTCGCCCAGCAGGTCTCCATGATTCCGCAGGGCGCATTCAACGCCCTGAACCCGGTGCGCAAGATCAAGGATATCGCCGCCGACGTGATCGCCGCTCACCAGCAGCCGGGCAAGAAGCTCGACCACAAGGAAATCTACGACCGTCTTTGCGAACGTTTCGACCTGTTCGGTATGGATACTAAGCGCGTGCTGAACTCCTACCCGATTCAGCTCACCGCCGGTGAACGCCAGCGTTCCGTGATCGGTATTTCCACGCTTCTCAACCCGCAGATGGTGATTGCCGACGAACCGACTTCCGCTCTGGACGTTTCTACCCAGAAGGAAGTGATCAAGATGATCTTCGATCTTCTTGACAAGGGCATCTTCTCCACGATGATCTTCATTACCCACGAACTTCCGCTCCTGTACCATGTGGCCGACAATATCGCCATCATGTACGCCGGCGAAATCGTGGAATACGGCACCGCCGACCAGGTGGTGAAGGATCCGCGTCACCCGTATACGCAGGCTCTGATGGGCGCTATGCTTTCTACCGAAGCTTCCCAGCGTACCCGTCATCCGGTGGCTATCGAAGGTGCTCCTCCGAGCCTCAAGAACAAGATCGTGGGTTGCCGCTTTGCACCCCGTTGCAAGAAGGCATGCCCCGACTGCAAGAAGAATACCCAGAACATCCGCATTGTAGGCGACCGTCAAGTGAGGTGCGATTATGCTGTCTGATAAACCCATTGTATTTTCCGCTAAGCGCATCAGCAAGGATTTTGGTGCCGGTAAGACCCTGAAGACCGCCGTGAAGGATGTGTCCTTCGACATCTATGACGAAGAATTCATCTCCATCGTGGGTGGTTCGGGTTGCGGCAAGTCCGTGCTCGCAAAGATCATGCTCGGTCTTTACAAGCCGACTCGCGGCCAGTTCCTGTATCGCGACAAGCCCATCAAGAACCTGAAGGCTCACTGGAACGAAGTGCAGTCCGTGTTCCAGGACCCGTTCGGCTGCTTCAACCAGTTCTTTACCATCCGTAGCCAGCTGGAAGACGCCATGAACATCCTCAAGGACAAGCCCTCCAAGGAAGAAGTCCGCCGCCGCGTGGACGAAGGCCTGATGGCTGTGAACGTGAAGCCCGAAGATATCGAAGGCAAGTACCCGTTCGAACTTTCCGGCGGTCAGATGCAGCGTATGCTTTTGGCCCGTATCTTCGCGCTCCGTCCGAAGGTCTTGATCGCTGACGAAGCTACCTCCATGGTGGACGCCTGCGTGCGTGCCAACATCCTCGATTACTTGCGTAAGTTGAAAGACGAACTCAAGATGACCGTGGTGTTCGTGACTCACGATATCGGTCTTGCAAACTACGTTTCTGACCGTATCTTCATTATGCACGACGGTAAGATCGTGAACCAGGGTACTCCGGAAGAAGTGCTCGACAACACGACCGAACCGCACACGCTCAAGCTGCTCGACGATATTCCGGAAGTCCACAAGACCGAATGGATCAAGAACAGCCATCGCTCTAAGAAAGGCTAGGCCCGAAGCCGATGAATCTGAGAAACCCCGACTCCATAAACGGAGCCGGGGTTCTTGTGTATTAATAGTTTTGGCGCTGTTTTCCGTTGAAATTGAAAAGCTTTGTCGTCAAGCGGAAAGTCTTTTGTTATAATTGACGCGACTTTGTATGAAATTCACGACATGGAGGAAAACATGAGAAAACTTTCAGGTTATAGTTTGTTTGTCGCCGGCTGTATTGCCGCTGCAATGTATACCGGTTGCGGTAGCGATTCTTCTTCGAATGCAGACGAAAATGCAACCTCTGAAATTTCTAGCGAATCTAATTACAGCAGTTCGTCTTTCAACGGAACTCAATTGAGTTCTGCCGTTAATGAAACGAGTTCCTCTTCTGTAGATGAACCTCTGTCTTCTGCAGAAGAAGATAATATCTCTAGCAGCTCGTATAAAGAGCCCAGTTCTAGCTCCCTTGAACATTACGCATGGCAGTTCTTGAACGAAAAGCTTTCTTACGGGGAAATGGTTGATGAACGCGACGGCCAGGTCTACAAGACTATTAAAATTGGCGAACTAACTTGGATGGCCGAGAACCTGAATTACAACAATCATGGGTATTATCGGCATGAAGAAGGATTGGGCTATTTTTACTATGGCTACGCCTCTAGGGATTATATAGATACATTATGCCCTACAGGTTGGCGTATTCCCACTTATGAAGAGTGGAAAAGCATCATATCTTCCGACAAAGACCCCTTGGCAGCAAATGCGTGGCGTCTAAAGGGCGAGGATTCCACGAAGTTTTCGAATAATGACAACAGCTTGGGCTTGACAATTTTGCCTGGTGGCCGCGTCATTGGTTCGTGGAAGTATGATTACGAAGATGATGAACAATCTGCGGAATTCTTTTCGTCAAAATTTGATAGCACCTGGGATTATAGCAATGGTGGATATGTTCATGCGGTGAGATACTTTTATGTGTCTTCATCAACTTCCCAAGATGGTTCATACTATATGCAATCACACTCAATGCCACTATTCCGCCAAGCGTTTTTCGTCCGTTGCGTGAACGATCCTGAAGGGTATGATTTTATCACGTACTATAGGGACGAATTGGATAGTTTGACTTGTGATGAAGCGAATGCCGGCAAAACGGCCTATGATGCAGAAAATTACAAGAAGCGGGTCTGCGAATTGAAAAACGAAGCCGACAACACTTCTTGGTTTTGGAATGCGTATACAATTGAACAGACAGAAATTACAGGAGATAACAACAACTCCAGTTCTTCCACCGTTGATGACATCGAATCTAGCTCTGACGTTACCGATGGCGGTGCATGCGATGCCATGGACAAAAACGATGTGAGCACCTGGCACTTTATCGGTAAAGACGCTTTTGGTGATGACGTTGAATACACTTATTCGGTGAATGCCGACGACGACTTGGTTCTTTCCACGAAGGGTGTCAACGGTTCAAACGAGAAAGTGGTCGCCCATAATATGTCTAAGGCCGCTTACGCAGAAATGGCGTTCAGCGCAGCCAAAAGCACTTGCGAAAGCGTAGGCGGCAACGAAAGACAATAACTATCGGCAAGCAGGTTTGAAACCGCCTTTGGTTTCTGTTGAAAACGAAAATTCGCCCTTGGGAGTACCCCTCTCAGGGGATTTTTAGGTATATTCTAAGTATGAATTTCTCTAAAAGCGCATTTTTAGCAGGAGCGGCTTCTGTAGCCGTGTCTTTTTCGTCTGCTTTTGCAGGTCCCCTCGTAAACCAGCTGGGTTTTGCTCCCGATGCCGAAAAGATTGTCGTTTACCCCGGTAGCGATGCCAACGGGCTCGAAGTTCGCGATCTCAACGGAAAGACGGTCTTGAAACTCAAGGCCCCCATGGTCTATGATTGGGAATACAGCGGCGAAGAAGTGCAGACTTTCGATATTTCTGCAGTCAAGAAACCTGGCACCTACCGCCTTTTCCGCGGCAAGGAATATGTGGGTACTCCCATCGTAGTGGGCAAGAACGTCTATGACGACTTGGTAAAGGCCAGCCTTAAGTGGTTCTACTACCAGCGCGCCAGCATGCCGCTTGAACCCCAGTATGCGGGCAAATGGGCCCGCGCTGCAGGCCATAAAGACAATCGAGTGATCGTTTACGGCACTGACAAGGCGACCGGCGGCAAAGGCAATGGTCAAGTAATCAAATCCGACCGAGGCTGGTACGATGCCGGCGACTACGGCAAATACATCGTGAATTCCGGCATTACCGTATTTACTTTGCTCGAAGCTTACGAGAACTTCCCGAAGTATCTGGATTCGCTGACCTGGAACATTCCGCGCGAATTCGCAAAGTATCCTGAAATCTTGGAAGAAGTGCGCTACAATCTTGATTGGATGCTCACCATGCAGGACAAGGACGGCGGTGTTTACCACAAGGTGACGACGCTTAAGTTCGGTGGCAGCGTGCTCCCCGAAAACGACAGGGATGCCCGCTATGCCATTCTCAAGAACGTGACGGCAACGCTTGACTTTGCTGCCGTGATGGCGCAGGCAAGTGTCGTTTACAAGAACGTGGACAAGGCTTATTCCGACAAGGTACTCAAGGCCGCAGAAAGTGCTTACGCTTGGGCCAAGATGCATCCGCAGCAGTTCTACAAGCAGCCCGCCGACGTGCAGACGGGCAACTACATGCATGATGGCGAAGATGGTAAAGATGAATTCCGCTGGGCTGCCGCTGAACTTTTCCGCGCCACCAAGAAGCAGTATTATCAGGATGACCTGAAGCAGAACCTGTTCACACCCGATGGCGCCTGGTGGGGTAACGTGAACATGCTCGCTGCCTTCCGCGTGGCACTGGATTCCGCCGACTTCGACAAGGAAGTTGTCGCTGCAGCCAAGAAGACTGTCTTGGACGAAGCCAACAACCTCCGTACCGTGGGCGACACGAGCGCCTACCGCTTGCCAGCATTCCCTTGGAGCTGGAACTGGGGCTCTAATAGTGCCATGGCAAACAACGGCATGGTGCTGGTGCACGCTTACCTGCTTACCAAAGACAAAAGCTACTTGGATGGCGCCCAGCAGTGCCTTGACTACTTGCTCGGCAAGAACCCGCAAGACATGACTTACGTGACCGGATTCGGTTACAGGAGCCCGCGCAATCCGCACCACCGCCCGAGCGAATCGGACATGGTCGACGATCCGGTGCCGGGAATGCTCGTAGGTGGCCCGCATTTGGGCAAGCAGGATATTAACCTGGATGGCAAGGAAAATTGGAAGTGCCCGAACTATGCTGCCGCCGATAAGCCGGCCCTCGCCTACATCGATAACCGCTGCAGCTACGCGACCAACGAAGTGGCCATCAACTGGAATGCGCCCCTTGCCTACCTCGCCGCCGCCCTCGAAGCGATTTATAACAAGTGACACGCCGCTCAAAAAATATATATTACGGATATGGCTTAAGGCTGTGTCCGTTTTTTATTAGGGGGTGTCGATGAAGAAAATTTCTGTGATTACGCGGAATGTTGTGCGGGTCGCCCTGCTTGGCGCATTCCTGTTTGCGCCAGCATCGCTCTTTGCGGCGGGGCTTGTGAAACAGTCTATCGACACGACTGATGCGATGGCGACGCTCGAAAATTTTGACCGCGGGTTCTATACGCCGCAGGTTCTGCACTTAAAGCCATCGGGTAGCAAGCCGATTGAAAAGCCGTACGGCAAGCTGTTGCACCTGCGTGCGGAAATTTCGGAATTCAGCAGCAACGCATGGCTTTCGATTGACACGACAGGCGGAAAGCGCGATACGGTGCGCGGCGTGAGCCAGGACCTGACTGAAGATGCACTGAATGTTTTGCAACAGACGTTTGACAATATCCGCGCGAATAAGGGTTTTGTGATTGTGCGTATCTGTTATGACCCGTGGTACAATGGTCGCAGCAACGTGACCCCGGAACACAAGTGGGTGTTACGCCATGTGGAACAGCTCGCGCCTGTGCTTTCGAAAAATACCGATGTGATTGTCGCGCTCGAAATGGGCATGCACGGCGCCTACGGCGAGATGCATTCCGACACGAGCATCACTTATGATCGCGTTGCCGAAGCGGTAAATCTGATGCTGCGCAATACGCCTCCCGAACTCAAGATTCTCACGCGAACGGGCAACTATTCAGCGAAGGTACTCGGCTTTGATAACTGGGGCGTGGACTTCCATATCGATGGCGAAAAGTTTGCGGAAATTGCAAAGGCCAAGGGCGACACGATGTACCGCGTGGGAATGTTCAACGACGGCTATCTCGGGACGCAATACGATTACGGCACGTGGGGTGCGGACTGTGCGACTTCCATTTGCCGCGAAGAAGGCGTGGCTTGGCTCGAGAAGTACGGCATCAACACGCCCTACGGTGGCGAGGCGCTCACGACGGCAGGCGGTTTCGAGGTCATCAATACGCCGGAGTTTTTGGCGTACGAAGGTTTCCGCACGCACACGAGCTATTTGAATATCCAGTGGAACAACAACCTGATTGACGGCTGGAAAAAATCGCATTTTGAAGGGAAAGATTTTGAATATGACGGCTCGAAAATAGATTCATTGACAGGTTTCAAGTACGTCAACGACCACCTGGGTTACCGCTTTGTGCTGCGCGAATCGTGGATGAGCGATACGGTGGGGAGCGACGGAATTTTACGTGCGAAATTGCGTATCCAGAACGTGGGCTTTGGCAACCTCACTTGGAGGGCTCCGGTAAGGCTCGCCGTTTTGGAAGACCTGGAAGGTAGCGATTTGGATATGTGCCCTGACATGGATTATGTGGACCTGCCTGATGTTGATTTTCGAAACGTCCATAGCCGCACCATTTCAATTGCGGGTGATGATACTGTGATGACTTTTGACGGTAACAATGAAATTGAGGTTTCCGTTAAACTGGGCAAACTTCGTTATCGTAATTATCAGGTGTATTTGAAGGTGGGCAATATTGAGTTTGCCAATGATAAGCCTAGTGGAAAGGGTACTTGTGGCCTAGAACAGCCTGCCGCTTATTTGGGCAAAATCTACTATGACGAAAATGTCAAATCATCGATTCCGCACGCCTTCCCGGCTGCGGCACAAAAGAAAAACGCCCCCTTCGTTCAGAGGGAGCGCAATAGCGTGATTGTCCGCGACGGTGAAAAGCGTTATAAGGCAAATGGAGCTACGCTTAGGTAGATTTTTTTCGATGGCGCTTAACGGCGTTCGTCTACTTGGTAGGCTCCTACCTTAACTGCGAATTCGTGGCACTCGGCTTCAGGATCGGGCTTGCCGAAAATGGCGGAGCCTACCACGAAGATGTTTGCGCCGGCTTCTTTGCAGGCGAGGATGTTGTCGAGCTTGACGCCGCCGTCAATCTGGATGTTGAGTTCCGGCTTCATCTGGCGAAGTTCGCGGATTTTGTCAAGGCAATAGGGGATGAGACTCTGGCCGCCGAAGCCCGGATTCACCGACATAATCAAGACCATGTCCACGATGTCGAGCACGTACTTGATGCTTTCGAGCGGGGTTGCCGGGTTGATGGCCACGGCGGGCTTGACGCCGAGTTCTGCAATCTGGTGCAGCAGACGGTCGAGGTGGTTCGTGGTTTCGGCGTGCACGCTGATGATGCTTGCACCGGCCTTTGCAAATTCACCCACATAGTTTTCGGGGTTTTCGATCATCAAGTGGCAATCGAGCGGAAGCTTGGTTCCCTTGCCCACGCAGGCCGAGATGCCCGGGCCGAAGCTGATATTTGGGACAAAGTGTCCGTCCATGATGTCGAGGTGAACAAGGCCTGCGCCACCGTTTTCGATAGCCTTGAGGCCGTTGCCGAGTTCGAGGAAATTTGCGTTCAACACGCTGGGGGCGATAATTTGCTTGAGCATGGCCCAAATATAGCAAAACTAGACAGGTTGAAAAAAATTTACTATTTTTGGCACCAAACAAAGCAAGGAGATCAACAATGTCTAAAGGAACAAAAACTGTAGTTGCCAAGGCCGCCGCCAAGAAGGTTGCCGCTAAGGCTGCTCCGAAGGCCGCCGCTAAGCCGGCTGCCGAAAAGAAGGCTCCCGCTAGCGCTGCCAAGAAGACCGCCGCTAAGCCGGCCGCTGAAAAGAAGACTGCCGCCAAACCGGCTGCTAAGAAGACCGCTCCTAAGGCTGTCGCTAAGCCCGCCGCTCCGAAGGCTGCCGCTAAGGCTCCCAAGAAGGTGACGGTTGTGTTCGAAGCCAACTGCCCGCTCGCCACGACCGTGTCTGTCGCTGGTTCCTTCAACAACTGGGCTGTCGACAAGGACATGCTCAAGAAGGACAAGAAGACTGGCCTCTGGACTGGCAAGGTGACTCTCGATGCTGGCGATTACGAATACAAGTTCGTTTGCGACGGCCAGTACTGGGACGAAGGCGACAACAAGGTCAAGCACGTCTAATCTCGCTTTTATCGCAATTGAAATGATGCCGGGCTGATCGCTCGGCGTTTTTCATTTTGTGTAAAACCGTCGCGGAGCCAGCCTGCAAATTGCTGATACACGCTTTTATCCTTTCGTCTAAACTTCCTACCGTCTACTGTCTACTTCCAACTATTTTCTAAATTTAACCCCCGTATGGCAAATTATTCTATCCCTCAAGAAGTTTTCGTGAAGGCTGCCGAACAGTACGGCACCCCGCTCTGGATTTATGACCGCGCTACGATTGAAAAGTGCGTGAAGGATGTCCAGGTTTTTGACACCGTTCGTTTTGCCCAGAAGGCATGTCCGAACCTTTCCGTGGTTTCGCTCATCCGCAAGCTCGGCTGCGTCGTCGATGCCGTCTCCGCTGGCGAAATCGTCCGCGCCCTCAAGGCCGGATTCAAGGGCGGCCAGCAGAAGGGCAAGGCTCCCGAAATTGTCTACACCGCAGACATCTTCGACAAGGACGCTCTTGAACTCGTCAAGGAACACAACATCGCCGTGAACGTGGGTTCGCCGGACATGATTCAGCAGCTCGCTGATTTCGGAGTGAAGTCGGAACTCACCATCCGCGTGAACCCGGGTTTTGGCCATGGACACTCCCGCAAGACCAACACCGGTGGCGACCTCAGCAAGCACGGCATTTGGCACGAACAGATTAAGGACTGCATCAAGCTCGCTCAGGCTAACGGCATGTGGATTACGGGACTGCATATGCATATCGGTTCCGGCACGGACTTTGAACACCTCGCTCAGGTGTGCGATGCCATGGTCGACGCTAGCCGTCGCCTGGGCTCTCACTTGCGCACCATCAGTGCAGGGGGCGGCCTCCCGATTCCTTACCACGAAGAAGACAAGGGCAACCGCATCGACGTGAACGCTTACTACAAGCTGTGGGACGATGCCCGCAAACGCATTCAGCAGAGCATCGGCCACGAGGTTCACCTTGAAGTGGAACCCGGTCGCTACCTGGTGGCCGAAAGCGGTTACCTGATGGCCGAAATCCGCGCCGTCAAGAAGCAGGGCGACAACTTGTTCTACCTGGTAGACGCCGGCTTTACCGATCTCGTTCGCCCGAGTTTTTACGGTAGCTATCATGCCATTTCCATCATCGCCCGTGACGGTCGCGAACTGAACGAAACGGTCGATGCCGTCGTGGCAGGCCCGCTCTGCGAATCCGGTGACGTGTTCACGCAGGAAGAAGGCGGCTTTGTGGTGACCCGCAAGCTCCCGAAGGCAAAGGTCGGCGACCTTTTGATTCTCCATGATGCAGGCGCCTATGGCGCGGCCATGAGCAGCAACTACAACAGCCGCCGCTACGCCGCCGAAACCATGTACACCAAGGGTGAACTGAAGGTGGTGCGCGAGCGCCAGACTTTCGAGCAGCTTCTCCAGAACGACCGCATTATTGATTTATAAACTGCGCATTACGGCGTTTCCCCAAAGGGGATAACTCTCACTAAGAGGCTACGCCTCAAGTGTCGTATAGCTCGCTCCCTCACGTACGTTTTAGTACGCTACGGGAGCTCGCGCCTTGTCCTGCTTGTTTCTAAATCAATAACAATAATTCGAATCTTATTTAAGGCTTTCGTCAGAAATGGCGAAAGTCTTTTTTTGAAATGTCGCCTATTGTAAGACGGCCTTGAATTTGGGTATTGAATTATTCTATATTTGCCCATACCCAATGGTTCAACCTCAACATCAAGGCGTAATTATGTCTGATCGTTTTATCGTGACCGGAAACTTCACCGATGACCCGTTCGCCATCGACATGGCCCAGTACATCGGCCTCCGTGAAGATATTTCCGACGTGGTCTCCTTGAAGACCTTCGCAAACTCCGAATTCTGCCCCCGCTACATGCTGGACGTGGACGATATGGAACATATCGGCCGCCGCCTGGAAGGCAAGATCGTGCTGATTTGCTCGGTTTCGAACCATGAACGCAGCCGTAACGACTACGCCATGCGTAACTGCATTTTGGCCCGTGCCGCCAAGGACAACGGTGCCGAACAGGTCGTCCTGGTTGAACCGGACCTTTTCTACAGCGCCCAGGACCGCGGTCCGCACCGCATCGGTGAACTCGAGAAGGATCGCCCGGACATTGACCTGAAGAAGTTTGACGGCCAGGCCTTCACGAGCCTTCTTTATGCCGAACTTTTGAAGAAGTCCGGTGTCGATGCCGTGGTCACGGTGCACAACCACAGCATCAAGGTGCAGAACCTGTTTGCCGAAATCTTCGGCAAGGACAATTTCCATAACCTGATTCCGACGGACGTCTACGCCCACTACATCAAGAACAGCAACTTTGTTCAGACTGGCAAGGACGGCAACAACCTCGTAATCGTTTCTCCGGACAAGGGCGCACGCCCGTTCATGAACGCCGTTTACGAAGCGCTCGACCTGCCCGAATGCAAGCGAGTGGTGATGGACAAGGTGCGTACCGGCGAACGCGAAATCAGCATGACCTTCAACCCGGAACTTTCCGACATCAGCATCGAAGAAATCGAAGGTAAGGACGTGATCGTGTTCGACGACATGGTGCGTACCGGTACGACGATCGTGCAGTGCTGCGAACACATCAAGAAGGGTAACCCCAACCGCGTGTGCTTCGGCGTGACGCACTTCCACACGAGCCCCGAAGCCCGTGAAAAGCTCAACAGCCACGCAATCGACGAAATCCTCACGACCTCGACTCTCCCGGATATCATGAACCGCGACTGCCAGGGCCGCCTCCGCAAGAAACTCACCGTGATGAAGCTCGGCAAGTGGATTGCCCGCCACGTGATGCAGATGTACGGCTTGGATGACGGTCGCTTCGAGAAGGACTTCTACAAGATCGATATGTCCTCGAAGAACCCGCGTTGGCCGCCTCAGTTCTTCTAATAGAGATATGAGTAACGAATAGACTCCCCGTTTTGGGGAGTCTTTTTTTTGCGAAAAAAAACTAAAGCGTGACAAAAAGTTCCAAAAAAAACATATTACCGCTTTAGATAGAACAAATAAAAATTTTTTTTACTAGACACATATATCCGTTTCCTTTTGAATCGGATATATGTTTATTAAGGTTTTTCTATAGGAGTAAAAATGCTTAACAAAAAAATCATCCTTCCTTTCGCCGCCCTTGCAATGGCTTCTTTCGTTGCGTGCGGTGACGACAGTTCCTCTAGTCCGTCTAACGGCACTCCATCCACTACCCCCTCGACGACAGACCTTCCGGCAAGTGTTCAAACGCTTGAAGATGCGATCAATCTTACTTGCTCACAGACCGTTAATATGTGCGCCAAGGTTTATGTTGAAGAAGATAACGATACCGTACAGTGCAACGGAACCATCTTTACTCCGATGACGTTCGGTAAACCGGTTGAAGGTTGCGAAAACGGTGCTACGAATACTCCAGCTACAGACGAACCTGCCACTGAAAATCCGGGCGCTGGCGAAGAACCCGCTGGGCCGGGTGCCGGTGAAGAACCTGCCGGGCCGGGTACCGGTGAAGAACCCGCTGGGCCGGGCGCTGGCGAAGAACCCGCTGGGCCGGGCGCTGGTGAAGAACCTGCTGGGCCGGGCGCTGGTGAAGAACCTGCTGGGCCGGGCGCTGGTGAAGAACCCGCTGGGCCGGGCGCCGGTGAAGAACCCGCTGGGCCGGGTGCCGGTGAAGAACCCGCCGGGCCGGGCGCTGGCGAAGAACCCGCCGGGCCGGGTGCCGGCGAACAGCCTGCTGCTGGCGGCGATGTGATTTACTGCATTGTTCCAGGTGTCATGGGAGGCTGCGAAGAGCTCCCTGCAGCAATGAAGGATATGTGTGAATCTCCGGACTTCGGCGGAACCCTCGTTGACGCTTGCCCCGCTGAATAAAAAATTATGAGCAACGAAAAGGCTCCCTGTTAAGGGAGCCTTTTTGTGTTTGATGGAGTACTAGAATGAAAATGGATTGAAGTAAAAATCAGTTACATCGCTTGCAGCAGGAGTATCGCGAGCACCTGGCTGCTTAAGATTCTTAGCAGCATGGTGAGAGGGTAAACGGAGGCGTAGCCGATGTTGACTGCTTCGCTGTTGGCTTGGCCGTTGGCAAATGCAAGTGCAGGCGGGTCGGTGGTGGCTCCTGCGAGTACGCCGCAGAGCGAAAGGTAGTTGACTTTGAAGACGAGGTGTCCCACGGCAGCAACGATGGCAAGCGGCAAGAAAGTGATGAGCGCCGCCAAGGCCATGTAATGGAGACCGTCACCATTCAAGAGCACATCGAAGAACTTGATTCCCGCATTCAAACCCACACAGCTGAGGAAGAGCGTCAGACCGAATTCACGAAGCATCAGGTTTGCGCTATTGGCCATAAAAAAGTTCAGCGGACCAATCTTGCGTTTACGGCTAAGCACGATAGCGACAATCAAGGGGCCGCCGGCGAGACCCAGCTTAAGCGGGGTCGGCATCCCTGGGATAGCAAGAGGAATGCTGCCCACAATGACTCCCAGGAAGATGCCAAGGAACGCGGGCAATATTTCTGGATGGTCCAGTGCTGTTAAAGAATTGCCCAGTTCCTTCGCCGCGGCCTCAATGCCTTCGGCGGTGCCAACAACCATAAGCTTGTCGGCGAACTTGATTCTCAAATCGAGGCGGCCTGTAAACTTGAATCCACTGCGCGTGACGCGGCTGATGTTTACGCCGTAGCGTTCCGCAAGAGCCAAGGAACCGATGGTGCGGCCGAGAATCTTCTTGTTTGTCACGAGAATCGTCTTGACGACAATCTTCTTGTCGGTGTTGCTGGTTTCAAGCGTAATCGGTTTTTCCAGACGCTTGCCGATAATTTTTTCCATGGCGCAAACGGCTTCGGGCATGCCCACAATGTGCAGCTTGTCGCCTTGTTCAATCACCGTCTTTCCGTTCGGGGTAAAAATGCTTTCGCCGCGCAAGAGGCGGGTGACGACGACTCCGCTCGAAATCAGGTTCGGAATGTCCTTGAGCTGGATTCCGTAAAGGTTCTGGTTTTCGACGGTAAGACTGCAAGATTCAATTTCTTTACTGTGGGCGGCAATTTCTGCAGAATAACTTTCAGCAGCCTTGTTAGGATCCTGCCTAAAGATAACTCGCGTAAGGATCATCACCAAAATGATTCCGATAACACCGAACGGATATGCAACAGCGTACCCGATACCCGTCAGGGAGGTGTCCACCCCGGCCGCGGCAAAGGCTGAGTTAGCGGCTCCTAGGGAAGGTGTGTTCGTGACAGCGCCACAAAGCATCCCAATGAGTACGGGTACGTTGTTATGCATATCAGTAAAGAAGTACAGGCACAGCGTGACCAATACACCAAGCAATACAACGCTAGTCGAAAGAATATTCAACACAAGGCCATGACGGCGAATGGAATCGATAAATCCTGGCCCCACCTGCATACCGATGGTGTACACAAACAGGATCAAGCCGAATTCCTGAATAAAATGAAGCACGTTAGGTTCTATGCGGAGCCCGAAATGTCCAAGGGCGATACCTATAAATAGCGCTCCGGCACTACCCAGGCCAATTCCCTTGACCTTAATCTTTCCGATCATCAGACCGAGTGCCGCCGTAATGGCAATCGCAAGGACTTGCTGGCCCACCGAGGGCTTCGTAAATAAGTCTATTAGCCAAGTCATTTTATCCCTCCGTCTTTAAATTTACTCTTTTACGCAGCGGACAGAGGCTAAAATATTCTTGTTGAAGTGTTCATAAGTAATGGTAGAATCGGTAACGCGAACCAGATAAGCTCTGGAACCATCGTAGCTGTCGCTCGTCCAGAAGCTGGCGCTGATATCCTTATCGGCAAACTTTCCGTCATAGTAGCGGAAACCGGCAAACTGCATATTGAAAGAGGAGCCATCCTTGAGTGTAGCTACAGACGCATTGCCGAAGGCGTTCTTGAAATCCTGCCGAGTCGGAAGAGTCCATCCCTTCGGGCAAAGTCCCGTTGTCGCCGCAGTCCAAGTGTACAAGCGGCCCATGGCGTCACAGTTCACGTGATCATTTCCGTAGCAGACACTGGAATCGGGAATGTAAACGGCCATATTTTCGGCAAGCCAGACTTTTCCACCAAGATTAGATGTCCTGTAAGTCTTTTCAGAGCAAGAAAGCGTATTCGCAGAAGCGTCGTAGTCGCAAGTGTTAGCCTGGTCGCAGGCGGTAAGGGTGAAGAGGGTGATTGCAGTGATTGCAATGGTCTTGAAGAACAGTTTCATATATACTCCTTTCGTTTTCGAGGACAAAATTAGAACACTCAATTCATATTGTCTAATAGATTATTTATATTTAATTCATCAATTATTTTGATGAATAATTTTAGATAAGAAAAATGTATGGAACTCACACACTTAAAGTATTTTTTAGAAGTCGCCCGCACCGAACACGTGACACAAAGCGCCAAAGCCCTATGTATCGTACAGCCTGCGCTCACCCACGCCCTGCATAAACTCGAAGACGAACTGGGCGTAAAACTCTTTAAAAGTCAAGGGAGGAACATCAAGCTCACCGAAGTCGGGGACTATTTTTATAAGAAGGTCAAACCACTTTACGAAGATATCGAAGCTCTCCCGGCGCAGCTCCGCGCCATGGAAAACGATCAGTCGGCAACGGTAAACTTGAATGTGCTAGCAGCTTCGACCTTCGTGACCAACGCAGTCATTCTGTATAAGCAGAACGATCCCGACCTGCGATTCAACCTGGTGCAAAACGAAGAGACAACACTTTACGATATCTGCGTCCGCACTTACGCCAACTACAAGGCCTCGGCACAGAAATTCAGTTCCGACGACGAAGAAAGTTTCGTATGTTCCGAAAACATCTATCTTGCCGTTCCCAACGTAGCGCAATACCGCAAGCGAGACTGTATCTCCCTCAAGGAATTGCAAGAAACAAACTTTATCGGGCTCTACGGTTCCAAGCAACTGCGCAATATTTGTAACGAGTATTGCGAACGAGTCGGATTCAAGACGCATATCATTTTTGAAAGCGACAACGCGCTAGCAGTTAAAGATGCCATTGCAAGCGGAATCGGCGTAGGATTCTGGCCCGAATTTTCTTGGGGGCGAATCAACAACCGCCGCATTCGCCTTCTCAAGATTACCGACGCCGAATTCAAGCGCGACATCGTCATCACCCTTCGACGCGGAAAGCAGGACAATTCCCGTTCCGAGAAATTTTTCCGCTTTTTAACCGGCTTACTCAAGCGGACAGAAAAAAGAAAGAATCCACGACGTTGAATTTTTTACTATATTTGGCTCCCCAATAAAGGTTGATTTGATGTTTGATTTGAATGCTTTTTTTGAAGGGATGTCCAAGCCGCTGCTTCGCAACGCGCACGCGAAGGCATTCGGCCACAAGGGCTTGCTGAACAACGCTCTCATCCAAGACGAAACACTCGGTTATTATAACGACAACGTCCGTGTTGCAGGCCTGTTCCAGAAAATGGAACCATGGCAACGCCACTGCATGGTGCTGATTTACAATAGCGCATCTAGGGGCCTGACCTTTAACGAACTTCGTCTAACCGTTCCCGTAAGCAAGTGCCGCGACCTGCAGAACTTTTTGCTTGAAATGTGCCGCGAATATGTATTGTGGCGCAGTCCTTCTGCCAGCACTTCCGTATACTATGGCTTTGCAAACTTCATAGACATTTTCTCCATGCCTCTCGAAGACGCACCGGCAGTAAAGGGCGCCGATATATTTTACCAGAACCTCATCGACTGGCACATTTGCGAAGTTCTTGCTTTGGGCATGACCGGAGAACTCAAGGTCAACAACAGCAACCTGCTGCACCGCCGCAGCTACCAGATTTGCACAGACGCCTTCACATCGGCGAAGCGTATTTCCGAAAAGACAGCCGAAAACGAACTGTCCCTGATCTTCAACTTCCTCACCGTAAATGGTTGGCTGGAACAGGAAGACGCCTGTCTCGTTCCCACAGAAACGGCACTCGAATTTATCCGCAAGAATGGTTTCCGCTTGCACCAGGACCTGGTCTCCTGGTGGCTCAAGGAACGTTTCCGCGGAGACCGCAGCCATTGCGTACGCCTCTTGAAAATGCTGGACAAGCCGCGTACCGCGCCCGTCGCCTCTTCTATTTTCTGGGTCATGGACCCCACCTTCCGCCTGCAAGAAAAAGACGGCTTGATTGCATGGGAATATCTGCCCCGCCCGCTCCGCGAGCTCTGGCTTTTGGGTCTTGTCCGCTTCACCATGGTGAACGGAAAGATTGCCGCCGTTACTTTGGAACAGGCCGGCCGCGACTGGATCGAGTCGTCCATCGCCTCCATTCCGGAACAGAACATTTCTTGCTTGCCCAACTTTGAACTCATCGCCTCCACCGGAACCTCTCCGCGAGTGCTGTTGATGCTCGCTTGCCTTACCAAGGTTGAAAACGACGAAGTGTACTTGCGCTTCTCGTTGAACCGCGACAGCTACATTCGCGGTCTCAAGTGCGGCATCGCCGAATCCGAAGTCGAGAATTTCAAGGGCTGGATCAAACCGCCGGTCAACGTGGAATCTACCATTGCCGAATGGAATTCTTCTTACTACGGCGCCCGCGTCCAGACAGTTCGTTTGCTCAAAATCGAAAACGCCGACGTGCTAAACGAACTTTCCCGCTTTCCGCAGTTCATGGAATGCACCAACGAATACATTGCCGGCTACGGTTTCGTACTCAAGCCCGAAATGGAAAGCCGCGCCTTCGACATTCTTACAAACTACGGTTACTGCCCCTTCGTGGAACGCAAGAACACAAACCGCTCCAGCGCTCCCACTGAAGAATGGCGCAAGGACTTTGCTGCAGGCTGGCCCGAAGCAAAGGCGCCAGACTACGAACTCAAGGATACCGCTAATTCCGAAACCTTGCAGACCGCGCTCAATTCCACCAAGTACGGCAACAACTACCAGAAGTTGAGCACGTTCGACCTGGTTAAGGTTTTGCGTTACGCCAAGACGGTCGGCGCCTTGATTGGCGCCAAGGTAAAAAACCCGACCAAGCGCGGAGAAAGCGAAGTCGAAAGGAATTTCTTTGTGCACGCCCTGAAGCTTGCCAAGTCTCCACAGACCATCGAGATTCAGCCTTACGGAAGCGAAGTTCCCGAACTGCTGGAGCTCTCCTTTATTCAAGAAGTCAAGGTCTACAACGGCCACCAGCCGTAATTACGGCAACGTTTGTGCGAACCCCGCAATATCGACGAGATCCTGCAACGGGAACTCGTCGATGTAGGCTTGCATTCCCCGGTCGTCGTCACCAAAATTGATTTGATACCAGAAAGTGGGCATGTCATTGCGTGCCCGCTGGCCTATATATGCAGGCGGCTCGTAATAAGGAGCGAAATTGAAACGGCGACCATCGTCTCCATGACAGGGCCTGCAGTTTTGCATGAACAGTTTTTTGCCGCGTTCTATGTTTGCGCCCTTGATTTTGCCGTCTTTGTCGAGAAGTTTGTACACAAGGAGCGCCATGCGGGCGTCTTCGCGAGTGAGCGTGTCCCCTGGAGAACCGGGCTCCGGTTTTTGCGTGGCAACGGTCTTTTCGTCTTGCGGTTTTGCAGCCGTATCGCCAGCAAATGCCGAAACTCCGAGCAGCATTCCGTATGCCGCTAGTGCCAGTAGTCCCGCAGATGCCAACCGAGTAAACCTCATGTAACGCAATGTAGAAAAGATGTGAAAAGTGAAGTTAGAAGGCGGTTGTCAGTTATCAGTTGTGGGTTACGCCCTGCGGGCTAGGAACTCACTACTTCCTACAGTCTACTTCCTACTGCCTACTATTTTACTACTATTTTCCCCATGCGTTGTTTGAATAGGGTTAAATCATCTTTGGCGGGTATCGCCCTGCTGTCCGTATTTTCTTTTGGAGCGGAGGTCTCCGTGAACGATTTTTCGAAAAACCTGTTGTTTACCGGCCGTTGGGAACACGGCAAGGAATACAGCCGTACAAGTGCTCCGGCTGCCATGGTGCAGTTCAAGGCGACGGCAAAATCCTTGGAATTTGAACTGGAAGGCGAAGCCAGATTCCGCGTCGACGAAGACGGTAAGGAAATTGCCGTATTCACGACAAATTCCAAAAATGTGTATAAAGTAAAAACAACCGGCAGTGCAGGTTCACATACTTATCGCCTGATTAAAATCAGCGAAAGCAATCCCGGTGGCGTTCACCTATACAGAGTAGCCACCGACAAATCAGGCAAGTTCGAGGAACCGCCGAAACCGTCCAACCGACGCATTGAATTCATCGGCGACTCCTTTACGGTAGGATTCGGTGACGAAGGCCAGAACGGCCAGGATGAATCCTTGGTGTTCGAAAAGACGAACGCCTCCAAGAGTTTCGCGTTTCTGATTGCCGACGGTTACAAGGCCGATTTCCAGGTCAACGCCTTCAGCGGACGCGGCCTCGTACGCAACTACGACAATATCGTGCCGGAATGGCCTATCCCCCGCCTATACGAATTCACCGTCCCCGGTGAAGCCCCTGGCGACATCGCCAACAATATTGCGGAATCCTCCCTCCGCTACGATTTTGCCTCATTCCATCCTCATGTCATAGTCCTTTTTATCGGAATCAACGACTTCCAGGGAAACCCGCCCTACGCAAAGCATGATGCCTTCAAGAAGGCCTACGCCGAACTTCTGGACAAGCTCCGCAAGGCCCATCCGGGCGTCAAGTTCCTGCTTTTGTCCACCAAGGTATGGCCCAATGACGACTTGACCCCCACCGTAAAGGCGATTTACGACGCCCAAAGGGCCGCCGGCAAGTCCGATTTGGAGTTCATGACCCTCACGACGGCAAATGTGGGACTCCTGGGACACCCTGACATACATTCCCACGAAGACATGGCAAAGGCAATTCGACCCGTAATTGGACGCCTCGGAAGGTGGCTTTCCCGCTAATTTTTATTGCAAGCACCACTTTTTTGGCATATTCGCGTTATGAAGCGCACACTTTTAAAGAGTAAATGTTGCTTTTTGGGCGTTTTTTGTATATTTAATTTGAGGATTTTGGCAGGTTACACCTATGTCTAGGATACTTGAGAAGATATACGTTTTGTTCAGGATGAATATTCTGATTTTTGTGCTTTTGGCAATTACGGTCATAGCACTTTTTGCACATCAGAATGGACTAGACGTTATTGAGCCTTTGTACCTGCACGACTATCCGTACCTCATTGCCGAAACGGACTCTGCTGACGGCGGAGCTTCAGCGGTCAAGCTTTCCCGTACCGATTCTTCCATCATCGTGGACTACGAACTTAAGGAAGGCTACGCCTACCCTTATGTGGGCGTCAAGATCTTTTTGGGCGACGGCAAGACCCGCGGCAAGGACCTTTCCAAGTTCGACAGCATATTTGTCTGGGTAAAGCCCCGTGGCGAAGGCACCGTGCGTCTCTACATGCGCAGCTACGACAGCACCTTTTCCCGCCCCGACGACGAACAGTCCCTCAAGTTCAACGAAATTGAATTCTTCCCTCTCGAAGAAACCTACCCCGCCGTATTCGTTCCGCAGGAATTCCGCGTAGCAGGCTGGTGGGTGGCTCAGAACGAAATCAACGTCCACAATGCAAGGGTGGACCTTTCTAACGTTCCCCTGATCGAAATCCAAACGGGCACCAATGCTCCGTTAGGTTACGGAACGCTCGAAATCAAGGGCCTCTGCTTCAAGGGCAAGAAGATTTCGAAGGCAGAGCTTTCGACGGCACTCGTGGCCCTCTGGTTCATCACCTTCTTCGTGATTCTCATGATCCGCTTCTTCGATTATAGCCGCGAACGTACGGCCAGCAGGAAAAAGCGTGAAGAACTGGAAAAGAACCTGCGCGCCCTGGAAATCGAAAAGACCGAATACGAGAAGTCCAGCAAGGAAGACCCGCTTACGGGCTGCCTAAACCGTGCGGGCTTCAGTAGCGTGCTCATGCGCGAACAAGAAAATCTGCAAAAGAACGACAGCCCCGTGTCGTTTGTGATTCTGGATATTGACCACTTCAAGCACGTGAACGACACTTACGGCCACATGGTAGGTGACGAAGTTCTGGTGAACCTCGCCAAGCTCATCCAGAGCAAAATCCGCAACACCGACGCCCTGGTGCGTTGGGGTGGCGAAGAATTCGTGATTCTTTGCGGCGACACGCCTATCCAGAACGCCCAGTTCCTTGCCGAAAAGCTCCGTATGGCTATCGAGAATACGCAGCTCATCAAGCAGCAGAAGATTACCTGCTCCTTCGGTATTGCAGAAATGATTGCCGGCGAAGACCCGAAGCGCCTGTTCGAACGCGCCGACAAGGCCCTTTACGCCTCCAAGGAAAATGGACGTAACCGCGTCACGAGCGCGACCTTCCGCCATACCAGGTGATGAGGTATGAGGACGCCCCCATGGGGGCTTTGAGCGGTGAGTTTTATCGTGAAATGTTTTCTTAAGACCTCAAAGGGGCGTAAGCCCCGCGCTCATAGTTCAAAGCAGCGAAGCTGCGTGCTCTTGGCTTTTCTTATCCTCCTATTATTCAGTTGCGCCAAGAAGGAACCTGAGGTTGATTTCAAGCCTATTCAGATTCGTTGGAACCTGGCCGAAGGCGAAGATGAAACCCAGATGCCCCGCAAGGACGAGTGTGTGATTTTGCTCACGGCGCGCCTGATGGCCGAGCCAGCGGTGCAGGCTTCGACTGCCGGCGAACTTAGCTACGAAGTCACCTATAGCCGAAGCCCTGAAAACCCGGAAATCCTCAAATTTGACGGAATTTGCAGGGATTTATCCATAATGGATAAGCCGGAATGCCGGTGGGAAGCGACCTGCGATGCGGATTGTAAAATCGTTGTAAACTTCCACAACGGAGATTAATCCTCTGCCATAGGCTTTTGATAGTCAATGATTTATCTTTATAGTTATGAAGAAGATTTTTGAATATACGGACTATCGCGAATGGTTGAGGGATGCTTTTGAGGATTTTAAGCAGCGTAAGACTGTCATCTCATGGCGTTACATGGCCATGAAAATGGGCGCTGATCCCGGCAACCTCCTTCGCGTATCGCAGGGCAAGATCCACTTGCCCCTTAGTCTGATTAAGCCCGCAGCAGAATTCTTCGAACTTGAAGGTAAAGAAGCCGATTATTGGGCCGAAATGGTGTATTTCGGCCGTGCCAAGACCGACGCCGACGCCCTGCAACACTACGAACGCATGCAGGCCCTGAAGGGAGTTTCTCTTAAGTTGTTGCAAAAGAAGGAACTGGAGTTCTACCGCCACTGGTATTACAACGCAATACGTTCGATCATTGGCATTTGCAAGTTCAAGGACGACTACCAGGGACTCGCCGAAAGCTGCACCCCGAACATTACCGAGCGTGAAGCCCGCGACGCCGTGAAATTGCTGGCCGACCTCAACATGATTTCGACCGACCGCGACGGCTACTGGAAGGTGAACGACACCTTTGTCTCGACGGGGGGAAACTGGCGTTCTCAGGCCGTACGTGCATTCCAGCACGAAACAATCCGCCTTGCCGACGAATCCCTGGACAGACATCAGCCGTTCCTCAGGGACATTAGCACGGTCACCATGACTTTTTGCATGGACGATATCCAGCTCCTGCGCGAAAAGATTAACGCTTTCCGCGAAGATTTACTACGTTTATCCCAGGAAGGAACGGATGACGATACTGTATTCCAGTTGAACATCCAGATGTTCCCGTTAGCGTTTACCAAGCCCTTGAAGGAAAAGGAGAAAGAAAAATGAGAAAATCGCTCTTTCTTTTGCCTTTGCTCTCGCTGACCGCAGCGGGTTTGGTAGCGTGTTCTAACAAAGACGTTGCTGGCGGTCCAGGTAGTATTACTACTAACGGATCTCCGGTCGCATTGGTCGATGGCGCCGCAGCACCTTATGCAGCCGTCGCATTGCGCAAAGTAAACTTTAAGGCGTCCGAGGCTGTCGAAGAGAACGCTCTCATTGTTGCCGATGAATATGCCGACGAAAAAGGGCATTTCGATATCAAAGTTCCCGAAAATGGTGAATACCGTTTGACGGTTACCCATGCAGGGGCGGCCTACTCCAAGGTGGTAACTTCAGAATCGTTTGCCTCAGTCGATACGGTTCGTTTGGAACCGACCGCCGTTCTTGCGGGTGTCGTGGATGTTCCTGAAGGTTCGTCTACGGTATGGGTCGGTATCGTGGGTACCGATGTCTTGGTGAAGACCGATGAATCCGGTTGGTTCGCGCTTTCGTCTATTCCGGCCAATGACTCCTTGCAGCTGTACTTCGTGAACGAGGACTTCGACAAGAGCTTGGGCGAAAAGGACCTCTTTGTATCTCCGATGGAATCGATTATGCAGGATTACCGCGAAACCGCGGCCCCTGAAGATACGACTCCGGAGGATACGGTTGAACCTGAAAAGCTGCTGCAGGTCTTGGCTTTGCTCAAGGACGGAACTCCGGCAACGTATGCAACGGTCGCCCTGCGCGCCGCCGATGCCAAGGTTGAGGATTACGCCGTGCAGAACACGATGGTGGAATCTGACCTGCGAACCGACAAGAATGGCCGTTTTGAAATGGAATGGCCCGACTCGGGCAATTACCGCCTGACGGTTACCAAGGACGGATTTGCATACTCCAAAGTCTACAAGGCCAAGGACCTCGCGAAGCTCGACACGCTCCGCCTGGAAGCGACCGCCTCTATTTCGAGCAAAGTAACGCTCCGTACCGGTGAAGAATTCCTGTGGGTAGGCGTTTACGGTCTCGATTTGTTGGTCAAGACAAATAATGTTGGCTCCTATGTGCTGCCCAGCGTGCCTGCTAAGGATTCGCTCGGTATCTACATTGTGATGCCGGACAGCGCCAACAGCCTTTATGCAGAATGGAAAACCATTGCTGATCCGTATAGCACTAAGTTCTCGAACCCGGTCATGGTGCTTCAGGACTTCGAAGACGGTATCAAGAGTTGGTACGTGAATACGGACGCGCTCTTCAAGGGTACGACGCTTACGCCTTTGGCAAAGAACGTGGCTGACGGCATTGTGTACGATTCTACCCGCAAGTCTAAAGTGTTCCATGGCGAATACAAGCTTGCCGATGACGATTACGCCTGGGTGCTTGTCGGAACGACCTTCGAACACGAGATGAATTTCTCCGCGATCGATTCCGTCGTGTTCGACGTCAAGGGCGATGGCAACATTCGCCTTTCGCTTGAAAACTACATCAACGACACCAAGAGCCTGAAGGCCGCTACTGATTGGATACCTATCAATGATGAATGGCAACACATTAACGTGAACCCAGCTGAACTCTGTGTCGGAAACGCCAAGACGGAAACTTGCTTTACCTCTTGGAGCGGCGTAAAATACTTGGTCAAGCAGCTCCACATTTTCCCGCAGGACGGCACCGAATTCTACATCGACAACGTGACGATTTACGGTGCTCTGTTCTAAGGAACAAATACAATTTTCTTACAAGTAAAAGCCGCCTTAAAAGGGCGGTTTTTTTATGTGTTTTTTCGCATCTTGAGGCCTTGTTTCGGTGTGTTTAGTCTTGTATACAATCGCGAAATTAAGTATCTTTGGGGTTATATGGAAACCCTTGAAAAAGAAGCGGCTGTTGCCCTCGATTACCTGTCCCGCATCTCAAAAGAAGCGGAAAAGAAGTTTGATGAATTTTTGCCGCCCGTAGCCGACCGTCCGAAAAGGCTCCACGAGGCGATGCGTTATTCGATGTTTGCAGGCGGCAAGAGGCTCCGCCCGGCACTGGTGCGTGCTGCATTCGACATGTTCGGCGGCAAGGGCGAATCGGTGGACTACGCCATGAGCGCCCTTGAAATGATTCACACCTTCTCCCTCATTCACGATGACCTGCCCTGCATCGACAACGATGACTTTAGGCGCGGAAAGCCCACGAGCCATAAGCAGTTCGGCGAAGCCACCGCCGTCATGGCGGGCGATGCCCTTTGCGTTTTGGCTTTTGAACTGATGGGCAAGACGGGCAATGCGAAGGCGATCGAAGTGCTTGCGCACCTGCTCAGCACCTACGGCCTTATCGGTGGCGAAATGATCGACATCGAGTGTGAAGGCAAGAAGGTGGACCTTGATACGGTTGATTACATCCATTACCACAAGACGGCGGCCCTCATCGAGGCGGCTCTCCAGGTGGGTGCGATGCTTGCCGGTGCCGACGACAAGTCTATCGAGGCTATCCGCGACTACGGCCGCGCCATCGGCCTTGCATTCCAGATTGTGGACGACATTCTGGACATTGTTTCTACGACCGAAGAACTGGGCAAGGATGCCGGTTCCGACATCGAAAAGGGGAAGGCGACATACCCGGCTCTCGTGGGTCTCGACAAGTCCCGCGAGCGTGCACACGAACTGTACGAGGAATCGCTCAAGGCTTTGGATGGCCTCAAGTGCGACACCACGATTCTGCGCTCCATTGCCGCATTCATCATTACCAGGGTTAACTAATGGACCTTAAGAATATCAAGTCCCCCCAGGACATAAAGCATTGCTCTGTCGAGGAGCTTTATCACCTGGCGTCGCAGATCCGCGAGACCATCATCGGTCAAGTGGCGAAGCATGGCGGTCACCTGGCTTCTAGCCTGGGTGTCGTGGAACTGACGCTTGCCTTGCATTACGTGTTCAATGCTCCTGACGATAAAATCGTGTGGGACGTAGGGCACCAAGCTTACGTGCACAAGCTTTTGACGGGACGTTTCGACCGTTTCGAGACGCTTCGCCAGCAGGGAGGCATTTCCGGATTCTTGAAGAGGAACGAAAGCGAGTACGACTGCTACGGCGCCGGACACGCGACGACCTCTATTTCTGCCGCCCTCGGCTTTGCCGTGGCGCGCGACCACTTCAAGCGCAAGAACAGCGTGGTCGCAGTCATCGGTGACGGCTCCATGACGGGCGGTATGGCTTACGAAGCCATCAACAACGCCGGTCTTTCGAAGCAGAACATGACCATCATCTTGAATGACAACAAGATGAGCATCGCCCCCAACGTGGGTAACTTCAGCAAGTACCTGAACCGCGTGATTTCGGACCCGGTCTACAACAAGATGCGTTCGGACTTGGACCGCCTGATGAAGCGCCTTCCGGGAATTTTGGGATCGCGTTTCCGTGACTTGTTCCTGCAGGCGGAACGCGCCGCGAAGACTGCGGTAAAGCCGGGACGCTTCTTTGAAGATTTAGGCATCCGTTATTTTGGCCCGATCGATGGTCACGACATTAACGAACTGATTATGCTGTTGCAGCGCGTCAAGGAACAGCCGGGCCCGTGCCTGGTGCATATCTTGACCGAAAAGGGACGCGGGCTTGATGCAGCCGTGAAGAACCCGACCAAGTGGCACGGCATTGGACCTTTCGACCCCGAAAGCGGACTCCCGCTTGCTCCGGGAAAGCCGAACCCGTCACTCACGCATGTGTTCGGGCAGACGTTGCTTGAACTCGCGAAGAAGGATGACCGCATTATCGGCATTACGGCTGCCATGCCTACCGGTTGCGGTATGGACATTGTGGCGAAGGAACTTCCGGACCGCGTGATTGACGTGGGCATTGCCGAAGAACATGCACTCACGTTTGCTTCGGGCCTTGCCTGCGACGGCGTGGTTCCGGTGGTCGCGATTTATTCGAGCTTTATGCAGCGCGCCTACGACCAGATTATGCACGACATCGCCTTGCAGAACTTGCATGTGGTGATGGTGCTTGACCGTGCGGGCCTGGTCGGTGCCGATGGCCCGACCCACCATGGCGCGTTCGACTTGTCATTCTTGCGCACGGTGCCGGGTATCACCATCTTGGCGCCGAGCAACGAAAACGAACTGCGCGACATGGTGCGCGCGTCTATCGACATGAAGGGCCCTGTCGCAATCCGATATCCGCGCGGGACCGCACTGGAAGAACACCTGAAACCCGCTCCCGAAACCGTGGACGTGAAGCTCCCGAAGGTTCTGGAAGAAGGCAAGGACATCTTGCTCCTGGGTGCAGGATTCATGACGAACGAACTCAAGAAGACGGCTGCCGTTCTCCGCGAAAACGGCAAGAACCCGACGGTCGTGGATGCACGCATTATCAAGCCGCTGGATACCGAGGCTTACCGCAAACTCTTTGACGCCCACAAGGTGATTGTGACGCTTGAAGACAACACGCTGGTAGGCGGTTTCGGTTCTGCCGTGGCTGAACTTATTGCAGATCTCGGACTCGAAGGCAAGCGCCTGTTGCGCTTTGGCCTGCCGGATCATTTTGTGGAACAGGGCGAAATTCCTGCCTTGTTCAAGCTTTTGAAAATTGACGGGGAATCCGTCGCCAAACAAATCATGGAAAAAGTATGAGCGAAGAAAATAAAAACCGCACCGTAAAAGTGACTCTGGACCGTAAGTTCGGAGTGAGCGAAAAGCCTGAACGTCGTCCGCGCCGCGACGATGACCGTGAAGAACGCGGTGGCCGCGAAGGCCGTTCTTTTGACCGTGGCGAACGTAAGTTTGGCGACCGTAAGCCGTTTGGTGACCGCGATCGTGGCGACCGCCGCGAAGGCCGCTTTGACCGTGAACGCCGTCCGCGTCGCGACGGTGATGACCGTGGCTCCTTCGGAAGCCGCGAAGGTCGCCGCCCGTTCGGTGACAGGGGTCGCTTTGGTGGCGACCGTCGCCCGCGCCGCGAATTCGCTTCTGCAGGGGCTCCGATTTACCGCCAGCGCCCCGAAGAACAGAAAGAAGAAGTCGAAGAAGTATTGGACGAAGCCGCACTCGAAGCACGCGTGGCACAGGCCGAAGCCAGCGAAGATTCCAACTTCAACCCGCCTTGGTACAAGAAGCTTTTGGCTCTCACTACCGAAAAGGGCCGCGAACGCGAAGGCAAGTTCCTTGGCGAAGGCGTGCATGTGGTGCAGGAACTCGTGAGCAATCACCGCGAACTCGTGATGGGCGTCTATGTGACCGAAGCCTTTAACGACGAAGCCCTGATTGAACAAATTAACGAAGCCGAAATCAGACTGAACGTGCTCACCGATGAACAGATGAAGCGTCTGTCTTCGACCATGACCACACAGGGCGTGATTGCCGTTGCCCGCATAGCAAGCAAGAAGCCGGTTTATGAATCGAGCCGCAGCGTGATTACGCTTGTGGACGCCGTGCAGGATCCGGGTAACCTCGGAACGATTTTCCGCACGAGCCTCGGCTTTGGCTCTGACGGTATGATTCTTGGCCGCGGCACCGTGAGCCCGTTCAACCCAAAGGTGGTGCGCGGTTCCTCGGGAACCTTCCTCCGCGTGCCTTTTGAATTCGACGTGGATCTCGTGGACCAGATCAACTTTTTGCGCAGCAAGGGTTACACTATTATCGCAACCGATTTGCATGCCAAGCAGTCCCTACGCCAGATTCCTACGAACAAGCTCCGCAAGATGGCATTCCTCGTGGGTAACGAAGGTGCTGGCACCAACCCGTACTTCATTGAACTTGCCGACGAAACGGTGAAGATCCCGATGAGCAGCGAACTCGAATCCTTGAACGTCGCTGTCGCTCACGGTATTTTGAGCTACGAAGCCGCCCAGATTCAAGAGGAACTTAAGTAATGAACTTCCAGGCTCGTTTAGAAGAACGTATCGCCAAGTGCGGTAACCCGATTTGCCTCGGCATGGATCCGGTCATGAAGTTGATCGACCCGTGCTGCCCTGAAGGTACTGCCGAAGACAAGATTAAGCGTTTTTATTCCGAAATTCTGGAATGCTGTTTAAAGCGTAACGTGACGCCCGCCGTAGTCAAGCCGAACAGCGCTTACTACGAATGCGTGAGCGTGCAGGCGATGCTCGTGCTGCAGCAGCTGATTGCCGACTACAAGAGCGCCGGCATCCCCGTTATTTTGGATGCAAAGCGCGGTGATATCGGCAAGTCGAGCGCGGCCTACGCAACTGCCGCTTACGATGTGTACAAGGCCGATGCCGTGACGGTGTCTCCTTGGATGGGTGCCGATTCCGTTGGCCCGTTCATCCGCGAAAATTCCGAAAACGGTGCGTACGTCTTGCTCCGCACGAGCAACAAGGGCGCCCATGACTTCCAGGACTTGCCGGTGGTCCGCAGCGACGACCCGCGCGACAACGCCGAAGCCTTCTATTCCGTGGCTGACAAGATTATGGAATGGGACGCGAACCTCGGCTACCTCGGTGCCGTGGTCGGTGCAACACATCCTGAAGAACTCGAAAAGATTACCGCCTACACGGTTGCACATAAGCACGAAATTCCGTTCCTGATTCCGGGTGTTTCTATTCCTGGTGTTCCGGGCGGTCAGGGTGGTGACGCGAAGACCGTGCTTACGGCAATCGCCAACGGCGGTGGCAAACGCAAGTTCCACGTGCTCAACAGCTCGAGCGGACTTAACTTTGCCTACCAGCGCAGCGGCAAGCCCGAAAACTTCGCAAGCGATTGCGTTGACGCTCTCGAAAAACTCGCAGAGGCCTGCAACTTCTAAGTTATGCGTTTCCTTGCTGTCATCATATTCGCTATCGCGGTTATCGCAGCGGCTTTTCATTTCGCAAAGCCGCTTCCCGGTACAAACTTCGACGAGTCATTCTTGCCGAAGGCATCGACGGTGCATTATGTGGCTGCAGGGCACGACGCGTCGGTGGCCGGTCTCTTCTGGATTAAAGGTCTCACGGAACTTGGCGAAAGTTACTTGACGGGTAAGGAATACGCCTACCTCGGTCATGTGGCTGAACTTTCTACGAGCCTTGACTCCTTGTTCTATACGCCGTATTACTTTGTCGGTGGCGTGACACCTGTCGATGCCCCTGATACTTCGGACTTCTCGGTACTGCGCCGCGCAAGTCGCGTGTATCCCGAGAACTGGCGCCTGTCGCTTTACTATGCGCTTCGCCTTGCCCGTGGCCCTTACCCGAACAAGACTGAAGCCGCTAATGTGATGCGCAAGTATTTCGATAGCCCGGACACGACGATACCTGACCACATTCGTACCATTTACCGCAGCTTCGAACTTGACTCCATGCAGACTGAAATGGCACTCGAAACCATCTTGAACGACGTGATGCAACCGCGCTTCAAGAAGTTCCGCAAGAGCTTCTACACAAAGATTACCAAGCTGCTCGGCTATAATTTCTTCGGCGAAGATTTAGAGAAGAACGAGACCTTCCAAAAAATCAAGACTCTCGTCGACGGCATGGCTGACGGCAAGATTCATCCGGCCGTTGTCTACCACGAACTCCTTGCCATGAAGAAAATTCGAGACGAAGAACTCGCGGAAGAAGCCAAGGCAAAAGAAACTGCTGCAGATTCTACAGCAACGAACGACACAACGACGGTCGTCGATACGACAGCCGCAGTCAATACTCCGGCAGACAGTTCAGCAAATTAAGTTGAAATTATTCCGCGCAGCGCTTGGCGTTGTTCGGAAGCCCCATCAGTTCAAAAGCGTTCCTGCAGCGGGCTTTCAAGTCCGCTACTTCGTTTTTAGGAGTGCTTTTCAATTGCGAACGATGATAAAGAATGGTCGCCGTGTTGTAAGGTTTATTAGCCTTGATGGCTTTTTCTTCGGCAACGCGGTAAAGGGAATCGGCTTCGCCGCTGCCGGAAAGGTCGGCCATGCGAGCCGCGGTAAAGGCGTAGAATCCGCCCTTCTTGTCGGAACGCTTGCCGGTCATTTTTAAAGCATCGGGAGCGCGGTCGCTACGGACGGCCGCATAAGCAATAGCGCATTCTCCGTAGAAGGCAGCCTGCGCCGTTTCTTCGGCTTTTTTCAAAGCTTTTTCATCGTAAGCGCTGCAAATCTTTGCGGCTTCCCGGTATTTTTCCTGCGCGTTCAGAAGGCTGATTTTAACCTTCGTGTATTGCAAGAGCGTTCCTTGGTCCAAAACTTCTTTGCGGACGACCGAGAGCAACGAGTCTGCAAAATCCAGGTCGAGGCTCATGGTACGAATTTGCGCCATGGCGACAAGTACGCGGCCTTCCGAAAGCAAGTCTGCTTCTTTGCGGCTTGCAAGCAGGGCACGTTCGAGCTGGTTGTAGCCCTTTGCGAATTTGCCCTTGTCTAAAGATCTTTGGGCACGGAACGAGTAAACGCCCGAATCGGAAGCACTTGCAATGGATCCCGCGGCAAGGAGCGCGATAATGGCAGTCTTAAACTTTACCATAACGTCTCCACCATAAAGGGCACGGAATCTTGGTTAGGCATGGAACGCTTCACAATCCACATGTTCGAAACGCCAGCCATCAAGTCGTCTGCATTCTGGAGCGTCTGCTCCGTTGCTTCCATAAAGTCCGAAAGTCCAGAAGTAACGAGGCTTACCTCGTTCAGGAGTCCATCGACACGGCCAAAGGTTTTATCCACCTGACCCATCAAGCCATCGACGCGGCCCATCACGTTGTCCACCTTTTGTGGCAAGGGCCTGACCTCAACCATCATTTCAGAGACAGTCGTTGCAATGGTATCCACCTTTTCAAGCAAGACCGGAACGTGATATTGGATAGTATCGAACAAACCGGATGCCTGGTGCAAAACTTTTGTGCCTTGGTAAGTAATATCGTCAAGACGCATGAGCTGACGGTTCAAGTTGTCGTACAAAAGTCTGGAACCAAACAGAGCACCAATGGTTGTACCCGTATCCTTGGCCATACCGAGAATGGTGTCAGCAGCATCGATCAAACCGTTTACGCGGCCCAGAACCATGTCCACTTTTTCCAAGACGGTTTCGATATCCTGCGACTCTTCTGGTGGCAAAAAACCGCCATCTTCCAATACGGTGCCTTTACCACGGCGAATGTCAATGTTAATCACACGCGCCGCAATCATGTTTTGGTCGCGCATGGCGAACACCTTGGCGCTATCTGTAATCAAGCTCTGGTACTGCTTTCGGATAATAAAACCGATCCTGACACCTTCCCCTTCGACGGTCATACTGTCGATACGGCCCACATTCACACCGCTAATCAGGACTTGGGTGCCCGGGCGAAGACCGAATGCCTTTTCGAAGCGGCTATATAGGTGGTATTCTTCCACACCGATCATGCCGGAGGAGAAAAGCTTTGCATAAAGCACAATGCCAAAAACCATCACGGCAACGGCAAAGAAGATACCGACCAAGAGGCCGGACATTTCCATCCAATTGATACGCTTAAATGGTTTAAAAGCCATGTCAAGAATATAGATTAAAGACTTGTCAATAAATTCATTAAGTAAAAAAAAGTATGCGAAATAGTTGCAAATCGATGTATTATCTATTTTTTAGGTATGGAATACTTTGAATTTTTGAACAAATCGGTGACTCCGTACCATACGGTAGAGGCCTTAAAGGCCCTTTTTGACGCAAAATGTGGAAAAAACACCCGTTTTTTTGAACGCGGTGGTGCCTTGATTGCCGTAAGAGCTCCAATGCAAATTTGTTCGGACTCGCAGTTTAGGATTGCCCTCGCCCATACGGATTTCCCGACTTTGAAAATCACCCCCAACCCTGATCACGTTGCCGCAGGAATTCAAACACTGCATCCTGAAATTTACGGAAGCCCCATTTACACCAGCTGGCTGGATCGAGACCTGGGTTACGCTGGATTACTCGCCTATGAAATGAACGAAAAAGTCCAGACAATGTTGTTCCGTGGAAATAAATTTGTCCGCATTCCGCAACTGGCAGTTCACCTGAATCGAGGAGTCAACCAAGACGGTCTCAAAGTGAACCCGCAGACCGATTTAAACGCCTTGTGGACCGCAAGCGTCGGTACAAAGTTTACAGATATATTACAACAGGAAGTCCCGCAAGGCGGAAAACTATTGGATTTTGACGTGCAGCTCTTTGACGCGCAGCCTGCGCAGTTTGGCGGACTCGAAAACGAATGGATTTACTCGGGTCGCCTTGACAACCTGAGCAGTTGCCACGCCATTGCCGAAGCCTTTGCTGCCGGCCACCCCCTAGAAAAGGACTTTCAGGTGGCAGCCTTCTTCAATAACGAAGAGGTTGGTTCCGAAACCCGCGAAGGTGCCGGAAGCAATTTCTTGAAAAGTGTGTTGGAATTGTCGCTGCGAGAAAATTGTGCGGCCGAAAGAATTCAACTGGATTCGATGCTTGCTGCAAGCCTTGCGCTTTCTATCGACATGGCCCATGCCGAACACCCGAACTTTGTGCAAAAGCATGAACCCAACCACGCTCCCGTTCTGGGTGGAGGCGTGGTACTGAAGATGAATTCTCAAAAGCGCTATGCCAGTGACGTGTTTTCGAACGCCCGTTTCAAGCTGCTTTGTGAACAAAATAATGTCCCGTGCCAGACTTTCGTGATGCGTAACGATATGCCCTGCGGCTCGACGGTTGGCCCCGCCATTTCGGCCTCGCTCGGGATCCCGACGGTAGACATTGGCGAGCCCATGCTCAGCATGCACAGTATTCGAGAGATGACCGCGGTCAAGGATCACGAAAAAATGACAAGTCTGCTTTTTGCGTTTTGGAAATAGCCTCAAATAGTTATATTTACCCCCATGCGTTTACCGATAAAGTCTACATTGAAAAATCTTGTGACGGCTATTCTTGAAAAAATCAAGGGTTGTTTTAGACAAGATTCCTTTGCCCTTTGGGGATTGCTGGTTATTCTGCTCAATTTCGTGATGCTGCACGGAATCGGGTTCGCATCGGATTTGACGTTCTGGCGCCATTGGGTAACTGACTTGCAGCAGGGTGTCGGGAACTTTACCGGCAACTACCCGCCGCTTTATGTGTTGTGGCTTCGCGTGGTCGGGTGCATTTACCAGATTACCGGCCTCAACATGGATCTGGAATATGAACTCAAGCAGTTCTGCCTTTTCCCGGTGATTTTAGCCCACATTTCGCTGGCGCATTTTGTGTGGTTGCGCATTCATAAAAAGAGCTGGCTTCCCGAAGTCAAAACCATCGTGATGCTCCTGGTGGTGGCAAACCCGGCGTTTTACCTGGACGGCCCCATTTGGGGACAGGTCGACGTATTGCCGGTGACGTTCTGCGTGTGGGGACTTTGGTATGCCTCTCGCCCCAAGACGTACGGCCTAGGCATGGCTCTGTTTATGCTTGGACTTTTGACGAAGTTCCAGATGATTATGTTCTTGCCGGTGTTCGGAGCTCTTTCTCTGCGTTACCGCAAGGTGATGTGGCAAGGACTTCTCTCGATGACGGGCGTGTTCCTGCTGGTGTTCTTGCCGTTTATTATCGCGGGAAACTTTAGCAAGGAATTTGCCCAGGCTTACCTGAGTACGATCGACGAATATCCTTATGCATCGATGAATGCAGGTAACTTGTGGATGGTATTCTCGGGGAACATGACGCCGCAATCCAGGCCGATTTTCGAATGGGCGCCCTCGTTCATGAATCCGGGCCTGCTAGGAAAGATTTTCTTTGTGGTTATTTCGGTCGCGGTAATGGCATTGACCTTCTTCAAGCGCTTGCCGGTATCGCGCGTGATGACCTTGGCGGCATTGAATGCGTTAGCCTTCTTTATGATTTTGCCTTGCATGCACGAACGTTATGTGCTTGCCGCCGCTGTCGTTGCCATTGCAGGAGTCGCCTGCAAGAATCGCCCGGTGGTGATTTGGGCGGTACTCCTTTCGATGGTCGCCTTCTTGAACATTTCGATGATGACATCCATTCGCGGAAGCGCGCTCTGGTATTGGATTGCCATGACGGGAATCGTGGTAATGCTTGCCTACATGGTGCATACGTTTGCGCCGGCTGCACTCGACAAGGCTTTGCTGGTATGCGGCAAGGTGAAGTTGCCCGCACTTGTGCCGTATGCATTGTTTGCCTTGATTTATTTGGTAGATGTGGGCGGGAGCTATTTGCAGCAGGCAAAGACTGCTTACCACCTCAAGAAGGGTGAAAGCTTTGTTTATGACTTGAAATTGCTACACCAGTCTCAAGGCTACGGCAACACGAATATCGGCAAAACGGTCGACAATAATCCATTGCATTTGAACGGAACGCTTTACCTGAACGGAATCGGATCGCATGCGCCGTCGAAACATGTTTATGCGCTTCCGGAAAACGCTTCTCGCTTTACCGTGACTTGTGGCGTTGATGACGAATCGGGCAACGGTGTGGTAGAATTTATCGTGCGTGTCGACGACAAGGAAATCTGGCGTAGCGGGCGTATGGAAGGCCGCCAGACGGCAACTGCCGACTTGGACATTCGTGGTGGTAAAAAAATTTCTCTTGAAACCGATGAACTGGGCTCCAAAAATTTCGACCACATTGACTGGGTGAACCCGGTGGTGCATGTAGATTAATAAAGTCAAGCCATATCTTTACCTAAGAGAATGTCTGGCCGTGCGCTAGGCATTTTTGTATATTCTTAGTCGAAGGTATTAGAATGCGTTTACTTGTTTTTTTGATGTGTTTACTTGCTGCCGGGCTGTGGGCGCGCCCCATTAATGACGGCAATAAATTGTTTAAGAACGGCGACTACGCCGGTGCGCTCGAAAAGTACATGAAGGCCCGTGAATCGGAGCCTGCAAACCCGCTTTTGTTCTACAATATCGGAACTTGCCAGTACAAGCTCGGCAACTATGACGAAGCCAAGAAAGAGCTTGAGAGCGCCGTGCGCATGCCCGATAAGGGTATGGCGGCGAAAGCAGCCTACAATTTGGCGAATACGCATTTCCGCATGGGCGAAAAAGCGGCTGAAGGTAGCGAACGCATTGCTGCCTGGCGTGAATCGGTGGCATACCTGAAAAAGGCGATTGACCTCGACAATACTTTTGAAAATGCGAAGAAGAACGTGGAAATCGTTCAGCGCAAACTGAAAGAAGAACTCGACAAGCAAAAGCAGAATCAGGACCAGAATCAGGATAACAACGACCAAAAGCAGCCGCCCCTGAGCGACAAGGCCAAGGAAGTTCTGGCCCGAGCCCTGCAACTTTGCAAAGACGGCAAGTACGCCGAAGCAAAGGAAATGCTCGAGAACCTGATTGCCGAAGACGAGACCGCCGGCCAGCTCAGCGGACACGTGCAGCGCATTGACGACGTCATCGAAATCAAGGCCGGCCGCAAGCCCAAGGCGAAGATTGACGCCAGTAACACCGACAACGACCTGGAGGTAATCTAATGGCTATGAGCTATGGGCACGCTCCCTTCGGTCGCTTCGAGGTGCGAGCTATTCAGATTTGTGCAGTTGTATTTTTCCTTGCGGTGGCAGCGTTTGCGGCACCGAAGTCGGCAAGCGCCTACTACAGCGATGCGGCGTTCCAGTATATTGAAAACCGCTTGCCCTCGGCAGAAATTACTTGTAACGAAGGCCTGCAATATTATCCGAACGACCAAAAACTGCAAATGCTCCTAGACCGTATTCACGAGGCCAAGGACGAGCAGAAGAACGAAAACAAGAAAAACGACAAGAATCAGGATAATAACCAAGACCAGAATCAGGACCAGAACAAGGACGAAAATCAGCAGGACCAGAATAAGGACCAGCAAAACCAAAACCAGAATCAGAATGGTGACGGGCAGTCCAGCAGTTCTGAATCTGATCAGAATCAAGACCAGCAGAATGGTCAGAATGGCGACCAGTCCAGCGATTCGAAGTCCGAAAGTTCCGACAGCAACGAAGGCGGTGCCGGCCAACAGCCCGAGCAGCAGCCCGAGGGCGAATCCAGCGACAGCAATGGTGGCGAAGAACCGCAGGAACAGCCCGTGCAGATGGGTGAAATGAGCCCTGAAGAAGCGGCACAGCTGTTGAAGGATTTCGACGAACAGAACGGCGAACGCAAGCCCTGGAAACCTATCCGCGGCCAAGCAAGACCTGCCAAAGACTGGTAAGGGAATCAAGCGAGAACCCACTTGTGGGTTCGCATTTGATACCCGCAAGGTCTTGCGCTCGAAGAGCGCAATGACTGGTAAGGCGAGCGCCTCAAGATTGGTAAGGGTATCAATTGTCACCCCGGCTATGGTGCCGGGGTCATCTTTTTTATATTGCAAATTATGAGAAATCTTGCCCTTGCTTTTTGTTTTAGCGCCCTGGTGGGTGCAGGCTTTATCGCCTGCGGTGACGATTCTTCGTCGGCAAATGCCGCCGATACACCTTCGAGCGAAAGCTCGCTCTTGTCCAGTTCTTCGGCGGATGATTCTGCCGGAGCCAAGTCTTCGAGTTCGGAAAAAGCATCTTCTGAATCGGCTCCGGTATCGTCTTCATCTGTTGCGTCGGAGGTTTCTTCGTCGAGTTTGGCGCCCGCGTCTTCTGGCAATAGCACCCCCGATGACGGCAAATGCACCGCTTGCGATAGCTTTACTGCAGCAGACCCGGAGCTTACCGAAAACGGTGGCAAGGGTTCTGTGACTACCTACGGAAGCATTACGGCGAAAGAAACGAGCTTGGGTGGCGCCTGCAATTACGGCCAGACCAATATTCAATACTATGCGGCAATCCATGTGAACGTTTCTCCCGGAGATGAAAAGGGCCCGTGGAATGGTGGCGCCGCTTGCGGTGGCTGCGTGCATGTGAGGGCAAGGACGCCGGACGGCTGGAAAGAAGTCACGGTGCGCATTACCGACCGTTGTCCCGATGCAAATTGCGGAGTAGACTTGGGCGGTGCTCCGGCCTCTGATATTATGGGGATCAACGTTGGCCGTTATTCCGGCGAATGGGAATTCGTGAGCTGCGAAGGCGTAGACGGCGTGTGGGGTGATTCCACATCGCTCTGGGTCAAGGAAGGTGCCAGCGAATTCTGGAGCATTATCCATGTGCGCAACCCGAAAGACATGGTCAAATCCATTACGATTTACGGCGTAGATACTCGCGATGTTCATGAACTCGAAATGGTCGTGGGCACCGAAAACTTCTGGACGGTTCCACAAAGCGTGCTGCAAACGGACAACCGCTATCGTGTCGTGGTCAAGTACCGCACCGGAACCGATGACGAGTGGAAAATAAAAGGCTCTGACTTAGCAGAGCCCGAAGCGAATCTGTATTTGTACGAACACCGCGATTAAGACGTATGTATATGATATTTCAGGCATAATGAACGGATGACGATATATATACTCAAAATCTTTTTAAATTGATTGTAGAAAAATGCATAATGCCGTGGGAGGGCAAACTTGTATGGATTTTGATAAGATTCTATCGCATTATAAGGCGAAAGCCTGCGTGATGTCCGTGGAACTGTACCCAGATGGATCTTATGGGAATATCCGCGTTGTGGCTGGGAATAAGGCTCATTGCGAAGAAATGGAGTCAACACAGGGGCGCCCGTTTGTGCCGGATTGTCCGTATGAGTTTTGCTTCCCGAAAAACCAGAACTTCGAAGACCACTGTTTCCGCTGCGTGCAGTCAGGCAAGCCTCTCCATGCTTATGTGAACCTTTACATGATGGGCCTCTGGCTGAACATGTTCTTGATGCCGCTGGATTCCGACCGCGAAGACGTCGGTTACTGCGTTTACTGTTACGATGTCGCACCCAAGGCTGATTCTTCGGCCATGGCAGACCTTTCCGGAGACACCGCCTCGAATGTTCTCAAGGCTTGTATCAAGCTGCGCGGTGCAGAAAATGTCAAGCAGACTTTCCAGGAAGTGGTCGAGGATATCCGTAAATCTTGCGAATCCGATCAATGCTGCATTTTGCTCACCGATGCTGAAAATCGCGAGTGCTCCATTTTTGCAGAATCGACTCGAGAAGGTCTGAAAGTACAGCCGATGTCGCGATATGTCGAAGGCTTTTACGCGATTGCAGAAACATGGCCGGAAACGCTTGCCGGCAGCACCTGCATTATTGTGAAAGACGAACGCGATATGGAAAAGCTGCGCTTGACGAACCCGATTTGGGGCTCGATGCTTGACCTTTCCGGCGTAAAGACGATTATGCTTTTCCCGTTGCGTCATGGCGGTGAATTGCTTGGCTACTTGTGGACGGTTAATTTTAATGTCGACAATACGCTGATTATCAAGGAAACGCTTGAAGTTACAACGTTCCTTATCGCATCTGAAATTTCGAGTTACTTGCTTTTGAACAAGCTTCAAACGCTAAGTACGATCGATTCGCTTACTGGCGTGAAAAATCGTAATGTAATGAACAACCGCATTGACCAAATTGTGGCGGGGCGTAAGCCGACTCCCAAGGCCGTTATATTTGCCGACTTAAACGGACTCAAGTACACAAACGACGAACAGGGACATCTCTCTGGCGATAAAGTGTTGCGTTCGGCGGCAGAAATTCTGCAATACGTTTTCCCAAAAGAAGATGTGTATCGCGCCGGTGGCGACGAATTCATGGTGCTTGCTTCTGACATTACGGAAGACGAATTGAATACCCGCATTGCCAAAATACGCACGATGGCAAAACTGTCCGAAAACGTGTATTTCTCTATTGGCGTATGTTGTGGTGAACCCGATGTTCGTCGGGCAATGCATGTTGCAGACGAACGAATGTATGTCGACAAGAAGTCTTTTTACATCGAACACCCTGAATTAAAATACAGATAAGACCGTGAGGCTTCATGAACCAGCCTCGCGAATCTCGAACTTACGCAGCCATTGACTTAAAGTCGTTCTTTGCCTCGGTGGAATGTATCCTTCGGGGCCTTAATCCGCTTAAGGCAAAACTTGTAGTGGCCGACGAAAGTCGTACTGAAAAGACGATTTGCTTAGCGGTGACACCAGCGTTAAAAGCTTACGGAATTCCGGGGCGTGCGCGACTTTTCGAGGTGAACCAGAAGGTGCGCGAGGTGCTGCGTCGTACGGGCGAAAAGATTGAATTTACCATCGCAAAGCCGCAGATGGCAAAGTACGTGGAGTATTCCACGAAGGTGTACAATGTTTACTTGAAGTATGTGAGCGCCGAAGATATTCACGCGTATTCCATTGACGAATGTTTTCTGGACTTGACGAAATACCTGAAGTTGTACAAGAAGACTGCACGGGAATTGGTGAAGACGATTATTCAAGATGTCTTTGCGACTACAGGAATTACGGCCACCGGTGGCATCGGCACCAACTTGTACCTATGCAAGATTGCGATGGATGTGATGGCGAAGCATGTGGATGCGGATGCCGACGGCGTGCGCATTGCAGAACTTGACGAAATGAGTTACCGCAAGCAACTTTGGGCGCACAGGCCGCTCACGAGTTTTTGGCAGGTGGGCCGCGGGATTGCAGAGCGCCTGGAAAATTGCAGGTTGAATGCGGGGCGCGGCATTTACACGATGGGCGATATTGCTCGCGTGAGTGTGAAGAATCCCGAAGCGCTGTATAAGTTGTTTGGCGTGAATGCGGAGATTTTGATTGACCATGCTTGGGGTTACGAGCCTTGCACGATTGCGGACATCAAGAAGTCGAAACCGCGGAATAGGAGTACGGGCGAAGGCCAGGTGCTGCAGGATCCGTATCCGTTCGACAAGGCGCGTCTCGTGGTGCGCGAAATGGTTGACACGGTTTCGATGACCTTGATTGCGCATGACCTTGTGACAAACGCGATGGTGCTCACGGTGGGTTACGACCGTGAAAACGTGGACAATGGAATTTACCACGGCGTGACCGTGACGGATTTTTATGGGCGCACGATTCCAAAGCCCGCTCATGGCACGGCAAGCATTGGTTATTATACCAGCTCGCAGTCGGTGATGGCCGATGCCGTCATGAAGCTTTTCGACCGCATCGTGGACCCGAAATTGACGGTGCGTCGTTTGAATTTGGTGGCCGCCGACATTGTGGATGCGAGCCACGAACAGTACGACCTGTTCACTGACGTGCAAAAGCAGGAAAAAGAAAAGAAACGCCTGAAGGCGGAACTCCTCATCAAGAAACGCTTCGGCAAGAATGCCATCGTGAAGGGAATGGATTTGCAAGAAGGTGCTACCACCATCGAGCGCAACGGACAAATCGGAGGACATCGTGCCTAATTATGAATGTGTCATCCTGAGCTAAACGAAACTTAGAACGTTAGTTCTCTAGTTGAGTTATGCCCTTTGGGTAGAAGTCGAAGGATCTAATATATGATAGATAACTATTCTGACATAATAGATTTGCCGTATCCGCGGAACGATTGGAATTTTTTGATAAAGCATCCGCGCATGAATGTGGAAGATCGCGCAAAGATTTTCCACCCGTTTGCGGCGTTGCGCGGGCATGCCGAGGCGCTTGACGCGACGGCCGAACGCAAGCTTGAGGCGGTCGCGAACGAACTCACGCTAGACGAGAATTTTTAAATTAGTGGTATCATGTCGCAGCCTGTTCGCAACATTGCAATCCTTGCCCACGTAGACGCCGGAAAGACGACTCTTTCGGAGCGTATTCTTTTTGCGGCGGGCGAGGTTCGCCGGCCGGGCAAGGTGGAAGAAGGCCTTGCCACTATGGACTACATGCCCGAAGAAAAAGAGCGCGGCATTACCATCGAGAGCGGCGTGGCGCATTTTGAATGGAAGAACACCTGGTTCAATTTCATCGATACGCCGGGACATGTGGATTTTGGTGCCGAAGTCGACACGGCGCTTACAGCCGTCGAGGGCGCGGTACTTGTGGTGAGCGCCGCGAGCGGAGTGGAAACGCAGACGATGGCCGCCTTCCGTAAACTGCGCGAAGCGGGCGTGCGGACGATTCTGTTTGTCAATAAGCTTGACAATCCCGATTATTCGCTTGACGAAACGCTAATTAATATTGAAGAAGTTTTAGGCGTGCGCCCGGTGCTCATGACGCTCCCGGAATACAAGGGCGGACGCATGTCGGGCGTACTCGATGTGCTGAGCAAGAGCCGCCTGATTCATTCGGATACAGGCGAAGAAGTTGTTGACGATTCCTGGCCGCAAGCAGGCGAGGTGAGCGATTCTACCGAGAAAATCAAGAAGCATTATGCCGAGGCGGTAGAATTCGCGAGCAACTTCGATGACGAAGTCTTGCAGCTTGCGCTCGAAGGAAAATCGGTTCCGCCCAAGACACTTTTGCGCGGGCTCAAGGAACTGGCGAAGAGCAATGATTACGCGCTTTGCTATGCAGGTTCGGCTATTGAAGGTTTTGGTGTACGCAGCCTGACGACGGCATTGACCTTCTTCTTGCCCGATGTACCTGAATTCGATCCTAACGAATTAGGACAGGTGATTCGCTTGCGCCACTTTAAGGGCGTGGGCGAGATTTCACTGTTCCGTAGTCATACGAACATGGAGCGCAAGGAATGGCCCGCGGGTTTTGAATTTTCTCGCCTGAAAGCAAACTTATTGCAGCCCGTCGAAGAAATCCGCGCGGGCGATATTTACGCCATGCGCAGCCCGTTCGAAACGGAACTTGGGCAGGTGATTTATTTAGACGGAACGTCATTGCGAGCAGAAGGCGAAGCAATCCATGACGAATCAACATCCCTCCGCGACAAGTACCAGCCGCTCTTGCAGACCCGCGTGGAATGCTTGGGCGCCGAAGATTATCATCATGTCGAAAAGAGCCTGAATGTTTTGGCTCGCATGGACCCGAGTTTCCGCGTGCAAAAAGACGATGGCGGATTCTGGTATTTGCATACGGTGGGCGAAGTGCAACTCGACGTATTGCTAGCCCGACTCAAGCGTGAATTCGGCTGCGAAGTCAAGGCCGGTAGCCCCGAGGTGCGTTGGCAAGAACGCCTGTGCCGTAACGTGGGCCCGGTCGAAAATACATTCCAGCTTGGCCCCCACAAGATTTCTATCAAGCTTTCGGCGACGCCGCTCGATGGCGACGCACATGACATTCGCCTGTCGGCTGAATTCCTGGAAACAGCCCCGCGCGAAATTTTGGCGGGCGTGCGTTCTGCGCTTCTGGAATCTACGGAAATCGGCGTACTCGGTAAGGGCCCGCTCGTAGGCGTGTGCTTTGAAGTCCATGAATTTACCTGGACCGAAGGCGCTTTGCCGCCCATGATCAAAAAAGCTTGTGCCGATGCGGTCACCAAGCTTATCAAGCCTGCCGATGTTCAATTGTACGAACCTGTCATGGAGCTGTCGCTGGAATGCCCTGTGAATTTTGCAGGCCTTGTGACGGGCGATATCCAGTCTCGCGACGGCAAGGTGAAGGAAATCGGTGGCGACGGCAAGACCCATTTTTTGAAAGCCGATGTCCCGCTGCGCAAGATTTTTGGTTACGCCACAGGCGTGCGTAGCATCAGCAAGGGCACTGCGCTTTATAGTATGAAGTTGCTCGGCTACCGCCCCGCGACAGTTTGATATATATTTAAAACATGAGCGCCCAAATCCCCAATCCAAATACGATTCATCCAGTCGCTGGCTACGACAAGGAAATCTACGTCAAGCCGACCATCAAGAATCCGAACATCATCGTCGGGGATTTTACCTACATCGCTGACTCGGAATTCGAAAGCCATGTGACGCACCATTACGACTTTATCGGCGACAAGCTCATCATCGGGAAGTTCTGCCAAATTGCAGCTGGCGTGGAATTTGTGATGAATGGCGCGAACCACCAGATGAATGCCGTTTCGACTTTCCCGTTCTATACGCTTGAAGGCTGGGACATGAAGCCACCTGCTGCAAGCGAAATGCCGTTCAAGGGCGATACCGTTATCGGGAACGATGTGTGGATTGGGCAGAATGCGACTATTTTGCCTGGCGTGCATATTGGTGACGGCGCGATTATCGGCGCGAACAGCGTTGTCGCTAGCGACGTGGAACCTTATTCGATTGTCGTCGGGAACCCGGTCAAGTTGATCCGCTACCGCTTTGACGAAGAACTGACTTCGCTGCTGCTGAAGTTTAAGTGGTGGGACAAGCCCGTCGAAGAAATCAATGGGTTGATTCCAATCCTCACGAATAGTGATTTGGAATTCGTAAAAAACAAAATTCGGGAATTAACAGAAAAGGTGGTTTAAAACCACCTTTTTAATTTGCAATTTTTGGCGCGTTACATTCTCGCAGCGCGGGCGCGGCGGCGGAAATGCTCGATAAGCGGAGCGACCGTTTCCTTAAAATCGTCGTGAGTCTCGATTCGCACGAAGTCAATCGACATGCGCTGGAACAGTTCCTTGGTCGCCTTACCCTGGCGCTTTGCCTCGCGGGCGAATGCTTCGCGGAAAGTCGCATCGCCGGTATCAATGAGGAGTGTTTCTCCGGTTTCGGGATCTTCAAGTTCTACGAGGCCCGCGGGCGGGAGTTCCATTTCGCGCGGGTCAACGACAGAGACCGCAAGCACGTCGTGGCGCTTACGGAGAATCTTGAATGCGTTCTCGAAACCTTCGTCCAAGAAGTCGCTCATCACCACGACGACGGCACGACGGTTCAGAATCTTGCCGGCATACTCCAGCGCCACCTGCGTGTTCGTGCCGTGGTGCTGCGGCTTGAAGTAAAGGATTTCGCGGATAAGCCGCAGCACGTGCTTGCGACCCTTCTCCGGCGGAATAAAAAGTTCGACCTGGTCGGTGTAAATCAGCAAGCCGACCTTATCGTTGTTCTTGATGGCGGCAAATGCGAGCAAAGCGGTCAAAGTCGCCATGACCTCGCCTTTCATCTGCTTGCCGGATCCGAATTCCGAAGAGCTGGACGCGTCGACCATCAAGAGCATGGTCATTTCGCGTTCTTCGATAAACTTCTTCACATACGGCGTGCCCGTTCGAGCGGTCACGTTCCAGTCAATGGTACGCACATCGTCGCCCGGCATGTATTCGCGAACCTCGCTGAATTCCATACCGTTCCCCTTGAAGGAACTGTGGTAGGCACCGGTCATCACGGTGTCGAGCGTGCCGCGAACGCTAAGTTCAATGCGGCTCACGGTCTTTAAAACTTCTTTATCTAGCATTTCAAAGTCTCTTTTACACCAAGAATATACAAAAGTGTAGGGGCAGGGAGTAATCGCCAGGATAATAAAAAAAGGAGACTTTTAGTCTCCTTTTGCAATTTCTAGGTGTATAGCGGTTAATTCTGCTTTATAGGGAAGTTTGTCTGGATGCTGAAACCGCTCATTGTTGTTCGACGGGCACAGAAGAAAATATCGATGGGGTAATCCTTGCCTTCTTTCATGTACGAGCTGTAAGTCTTGTTCAGTGTTTTCAGCTGCACGAAACTTGGTGCGTTTACGTGGTTGCCGCCGTTATCTACGGCTAGCTTGTTGCCGATAAACACCCACTGGTCGCCATTGGCCGAAAACGCAGCTTCGAGACTGTCGGAGTAAGTGAAAGATCCGTGAATTTCCATACAGAAGTGTTGGTTACGGTTATTTCCTGTCCATCTTGAAACGCCTACCCAGTTCCATAAGCTGGGAGTATCGCCATTTGCAAATAGTCCGTTGCATTCGCGACCGCCTGTCCAACCAGCGGAGTTGCAGTAGTGGTAGAAATCTATTGTATCGGAAATAAAAAATGGTCCATCGGCTTTGCGCACTGTCCTAGCGTCTAGTGTGGGGCCTTGTTTGATTCCGTTGACCGCTATAATATCGTTGTCTGTTGTATTTTCAACAGGAAAAAATCCGCCAACATCACCAGCTGTGTGAACTGTATCGGAATTGAATCCCCATAGGCCATCTTCATTTTTCTCAAAAGGCATTTCCCAAGCGGTTACTTCGTTTACACCCTCCGTGTAGTTGAACAACTGGTTGAAGTATTTTTCGTCTATGAAACAGGCTTTGCCGTCTTCGGCGAGAGTCGGTTTCTTGTTTTCACCTAGGGTTGTTTCTACAGCTCCCTGGATTACTCCGAAACAGGCATTGACTGCCGCGACTGCGGTTTTTGCATCAACACCCTGAGCTCCGGTTTGGCATCCTTCGCCAGCAGAGAGACCGTGGTTGCCGACATCGCAAGAGAACAGCGGATGCAGTGATGCATCGGTGTCGTAAATTGTAGCCGTCAACGAAGCCTTTGCGGGCTTGACATCTTTCGAGGAGCTACTGGATTTTTCCTCCTTTTCGGAAGAGGAACTCTTCGCCTCGGCGGAACTTGAAGATTCGTCCTTCGCCGAAGAGACCTTTTCGTTTCCGGAACTGTTCTTTTCGGTAGACGAGCTTGATTTATCCGTCTTCTTGGACGAACTTGATTTTTCGTCAGAAGTGCTTTCAGATTTCCAGCGGCCTTCGGTACATGTCAGGAATCCGTGCTCGTCAAGAACATAGGCCGAGACGCCATTGCGCTTGTCGGAACAGTTGGGAAGGTCTTCCCTTATCGCGGCGACATCTTCTGCCTCTTCCCATTTTTCGTCAAGGCAGATGCGGATAGAAGAATCGTCTTCGATGAACGAGACCTTTTCCTCGCGCTTTTCAGTGCAGCTCGGCAGGTCGTCGACCGTCTTTACGGAATCCATCTGGACTTCTGTGTTCGGGTCGTCTTTCGGGGTGTTGGGCGAGGAATCCGAATCACCGCAGCCGGTCAAGGCGACAAGCGGCGCCGCAACGGACAGGGCCAGAACGTAGGCGTATCGTTTCATATCCATCTCCTTGGTGTAAGAAACATCCAATCCGGTGCAGAGACAAATACCTACCAGATAAGAGCTGCTTCTTAAATTATATGCCTAGCTATAATATACATTTAATTCTGAATATAGGGCCGCGGGCGTTATCTGTCGATTGAAAAAGTGATTTATTTCGCATTTTCGATTTCTCGATCGAACTTTGAATAGGCGTTACATTTGCTTTTAGATTAGCAACGCCCTGATGTAATGTTCGACCTGCTTCACGGAGAGCGCTTTAGCGGCTGTCTCGAAGGTGGCGATGAAATTCTTGCCGAGAATGTAGCCGCTCGCCGCATAGTGGGCGATCTTCTGGACGGTTTTCTCGGCGTAGTCTGGGTCACTCATGAGTCCGAAGTGCTCCCAGATGATTTCTTCGCGGGAACGCTTGTCGAGGCAGGTAAAGTCGGGGTAGAGCGTGCCCCAACCCTTGACGCTCGTGGGGTATTCGTAGCGGAAGGGGACTCCTGCGCGACTGAGCGCGTCCGCGATAATGACTTCGGACTTGGAGCGGACGCGCACGCCCGTGCCCGTGTAAAGTTCCGGGGCATTGATCTCGAAGGGCTTGCCGGTATAGGGTACATGCAGCCATGCGGCGATAAAGTCTTCGTCAGGTTCGTGCACGGGCGCAACAAGGACGCGGCGGCCGGGATTGAGTCCGGTGTAGGTTGCGTCAAGCGCTCCTGGTCGGTAATCGGCAAGAAACCGGTCAATGGTCGAGATCTGCTTTTTGAGGGCGTCCGCCGCGTTCCTGTTGTAGTCGCGCTGGGCAATCGCCCGCGCCTTGCGAATTTCCTTGCGCGGAAGGTAGGTGCCGTTTGACGCTCCATGCGGTTCCACGATGTAATACTGCGGGCGATTGTGGTTTGTGATAACGCGGAGATTCCCTATAGGTAGATGCCTTGGCTTTTCAGGAATTTTCGCGAGCAGCTCACGAAGTGACGAGCGTTGCCTATTCGCCGCAAGAACCAACGGATCGTTTTGTGTATGTTGCATTCCCATTGTTTTTCCTTGTTAAACAAAAAAAAGCGCTGATATGTTGTTAAGACATAGCAAACGCTTGGGAATGCGGCTAATGTACAAAATAATGCAAAGTTTGTCAAATGGCACACAACGCCGATTGAGTAACGTGCCTGCGGGCTGTTGGAAAGTTGCATTGTATTTACTCTGGTATGGCGCTGGGCTGCTAAATGGCGAGAGAATGCATATTTGGGAAAAAATAGGGCTTTGCGGGCGAAGCTTACATACTGAATTGGGAAAAAAATTGTTTAGTATGTAAAAAATGGACGAAGACAGTCCACAATCGAGACTTTTGCCCCGTCAAGCTGGAATTTGAGTCGCAAAATGGTCTTTTTAGGGACAAAGTTCGGTTAATTTATTCTGAAATTACATACCGAGCGCCAGAAAAAGCGAGTTCAATATGTAAGCGCTTTGGCGAACTGCATGGAATTACATACTAAAAGCCGCTTTCGAGTCATTTAGTATGTAGCAGAGAGCGGAAGAGGGGGATAATTGTAGGTCATGGGGAATATTCACCCCCGATTTTTTTCCTTTTATCGCCAAAATCGTAGTTTTGCATCGATTTATGCTCTCGCACCTCGAAAAAATGATTATTTTGTTAAGCGCAAGGCTGAATCACTCAACCCTAATTACAGGTAGCTATGTCGGCAAAAGTAACGAGCAGCGACAAGATTGAAGATTTGTTCCCGGAAACCCCCATCCGCAAAATCATCACGCCGATGGAACGGTTGATGAAGGTGGAAACGACCGGTGGCATCGTTTTGATTATCATGACGATTGCGGCCCTGATCTGGGCGAATATCAGCCCTGAATCTTACCATCATGTTTGGCACATGCCGTTTGCCTTGACGATTGGCAGTTGGGTTGGGTCGGCCGATTTGCATTGGCTCATTAACGACGCCATGATGACGATTTTCTTCTTCAATATCGGGCTTGAAGTCAAGGGCGAAATGACCTATGGCGAACTCAGGAACCCGAAGGCGGCGAGCCTCCCGATTATCGCGGCGGCTGGCGGTATGTTGTTCCCGGCTTTGATTTACTTGCTGCTTTGCCCGCATGGCGCCAATAGTGCGGCCCACGGTTGGGGAGTTCCGACTGCAACGGATATTGCTTTTGTGGTGGGTTGCATGGCCATTCTCGGTAAAAAAGTGCCGCATGCCCTGCGTGTGATGATTTTGACTCTGGCGATTGCCGACGATATCGGTGCAATTCTCGTGATTGCAATCGGTTACCCGAGCGGCGACGGCGTGAACTTTGTTGCGCTCGGTACGGGTTTTGCCTTGCTCGCCTTGATCAACGTGATGTTTAGAATTGGCGTGCGCAACTTGCTTTTGCATGGCGTGATCGGTATTGCGGTGTGGGCGTTCTTTGTGAAGAGCGGCGTGCACCCGACTATTGCGGGCGTGCTGCTCGGACTCTCGGTGCCGGCAAAGCCTGTGCTTGCGAAGGGCAAGCTTGCTCATTTCGCTGGCAGCGTGGGTGGCGCTCTTTCGGGCGAAGCGAAGGACCGCAACGAACAGTACGAAGTGTTTACGCTTTTGAAGCGTGGTGCCCGCGAAAGTATCTCGATGCAGGAACGTTTCTTCAAACCGCTCGTGCCGTGGGTGAACTTCTTTATTATGCCGCTGTTTGCACTCAGCAACGCAGGTGTCGAAATCAAGCTCGGTGGAGTGGAAGTGCCGGTGATGGGTGCGGTGGCGCTCGCCTTGATCCTGGGTAAGCCGATTGGCATTTTCCTGTTCAGTTTGCTTGCCGTAAAGATTGGCGTGTCGGTGAAGCCGAGCTACAGCTGGAAGATTTTGTGGGGCGGCGGTATGCTTGCCGGTATCGGCTTTACCATGGCCTTGTTTGTAGCTAACCTCGCTTTCGAGGTGGGCGACCGTCAGGATTCCGCGAAGCTCGGTATTCTCATGGGTAGCTTCTGTGCCGCAATCCTTGGCACCATCTACATGAACCTCGTGTCGAAGGCGCATCACGAAGAATCGTAATGTCGCACTTTGTGTACATGCTCCGTTGTGCGGGCAACCGCATTTATACGGGGTATGCTGTGGATGTAGAAGCTCGTTTTGAACAACATAAATCCGGCAAGGGAGCGAAGTTTACCAAGGCGTTCCCGCCGGAATGCATTTTAAGAAAATTTGAGCTTTCCTCCCACGAAGAGGCGCTGCGTCTGGAGGCGCGCATCAAGAAACTGCCCCGCCCGCAAAAGGAGCTGCTCGCCGCAGGGAATGTGACCCTGGCCGCAGAACTGCTCGCAGGCCTCGGCGAAACGCTTGAAGAATGTCGCGCCCGCAAGCGCCGCGAAAAACGGGAAAACATTACCTCTCACGACGATTGATATTGTATATTTCTGCAAGAAAGAATCTGTCGAAATAGGGGATGAAATGTTTTTTACTGACAGAATAAATACGCTTGAAGCCTTGTTCCGTGTCCGGGTGGCCATCTTTGGGAAAAAGCTCCAGGTTTTCGAAGGGCGTGATGGCGTGATGAGTCTTTTGCAGGAATCGCTTGATGTGCAAACTAACGAAAGGGATTATCAAACCGCCTTAGATATAATCAGCCCCTTGGTGAAGGTGGCAGAAGATCATCCGTTCGTTTCTGACGATTCCGTCGAATATATCTCGATTTCCAGCAGAATGGAACGCGCCCTTTACTGGCATTATTTTGAGGCTCAATCAAGTCGATTGGTAAAGAACGTTCATTCCTGCTGCCCGATGGAATTTATTTGGCGGCAGGCAGGCCTTTTGGAATTGAACCTGGCAAATTATCCTGACGCAGAAAAGGCAATGTCCAATGCGACAAAATGGAACCCGGTTTCGGCAAAATACAGGCTCATGCTTGCACGAATCCATAGCGATCAAGGGCGTTGGGAGAATGTAGTAGAAGATGCAGTGGCGGCCATGAAAGTCGCCTACCGGGCGAGCGATTTGATTCTCTGTTTTAGATTCCTGCGCAATTATTTCCTTTACAAAAAGATGTATTTGGAGGCGGTATACTGCAGTTTCGCGCGTCTAAATTATACGGATTCCGGTTGCGCTCTTGATGAAATCGTCGATGACATTTTGGGGTACGCCACGATGGTCGATGTTGAGCATGACCAATCGAATGACGAAAGCATCACGGAGTCCTTAAAGCGCTTTGGCATTACACTCGGATTTAATCCGGATGTCGTGGCGGTCGCGAAAAAGAATTGTGAAGAAGCTTTTTTGGCCGGCGATGCGGAGTTGGCGAATTACTTCGCCGAAATCATGTCGGGCTTGAAAACCGTGCAGGAAAAGAAAGAGGCTTTTAACTTAAAGCAGCTAGTCGAACACTACAAGAACATCAAGAGTTGATTATTTCACAATCAAGTCCACAACAAGCGCAATTGCCATGCCGATGCTGCAAACGCTAATGAATCGCTGAATAAACTTGTTGCCTTTTTTACGCTGCAAAAAGCTCCCGAAATAGCCTCCAACCCAGGCGCCACCTGCCATCAACACCGCAATGGGCCAGTTGATTTTGCCGTTGATTCCAAGGGTGACGGTACTTACCACCAAGAACACGTTGGTGAGGGAATTCTTGAGGGCGTTAATCTGGATTGGCGCAAGTCCGGTGTAGCGCGTGAGTCCAAAAATCTGCACAAATCCGACACCAACTTGCACGATGCAACCGTAAACGGCGATGGCGAAAAATCCAAGAGCGCCTTTGAGAGTCAACTTTTCAGGTGGAGCCACCGGAGGTTTGCCCAGGATATCCTTGCGCAGGTTGCTCATGACGACCACAAGGCAGATGACGACGGCAAGAATTGCCTGGAACAGCTTGTCACCGATGCGCACTAGGAAACATGCTCCAAGAAGGGCACCGAGGATAGTGGGCGTGAGCAGTTGAAAGAAAACGCGCTTGTTCAGGTAGCCGTGACGCGCCAGGTTGAAGGCGCTGCTGAAATTCCCGATAATGAGTCCTATACGATTCGTACCGTTTGCAACAGTGGCGGGCATCCCAAGGAAAATCATGATAGGCAGGCTCAAGGTAGAGCCGCCGCCTGCGATACTATTGATAAGACTTACCACTGCGCCTAATACGAAATAGGCGGCGTAAAGTGCAAGTGCTGTAGGCTCGAAATTCATCGCGCCCAAATATAGAATTATCCGAAGAAGGCGTCGCTAAGGGATGCGCGGAAGGCGTGGATGCGGTCGGCATTCGCTTCGCGGTGCGGGTAGGTAAAGTTACTGAGCAGCACCACGGCGGCACCCTTGTCGGGATCGGCTACGATGCTTGCGCCGGTGAATCCCGTCTTGCCGAAGGTGTGCGGCGAAATTTTTGTACCCATGAACTTCGCGCTGTTCAGTTCCCAGCCGAGGGCGGTGCAGGCGTCCTTGGCGGTGGAATACTTGCTGGCCGAATCGAGCGCAAAGGCGTTTTCGCTGACCATCTTGAGAATTCCCGCCGGAGCAACCCGTGCGCATTCTCCGCCACATCCATTTGCAATCATACCATCGTTCAAAATCATTTGTACAAAATTCAGCAAGTCGGGCACGCAGCTGAACATGCCGGCGCTACCGACGGGGAATAGCTTTCGCAGCACCCAGGCGCTTTCGTCGTGAATTTCGCCCTGGATTTCGCGCCCCCTGAAACTGCAAATTTCGGTCGGCGATATTTCTGCTTTCGGAATCGGATTCCAGTCGCGGGTTAGCGGATCCCAGCCGGAGCGTGTCATGCCGAGCGGAATAAAGAATCGCTCGCGGCCTTGCTGCTGCAGGTCCTTGCCCATAAGGCGCTGCAATATGATTCCAAGAAGTACGCTGGCGGGGTTGCCGTAATTAAAATCTGCGCCGGGCGCCTTCTCAAACTGGTATGTATACAGTGCATTCAAAATGCCTTCGGCGGGCAGCGTGCGCAGAGTCTTCATGGGCACGCGGTAATCGAGACTGTGCGTCAGCAAGTGGAAAACACGAATGTCTTCGCGGTAATTGGTCTGGAGTTCGGGAATGAAGTCGATGACCCTTGTATCGACCGAGAGCTTGCCTTCGAGAATGTAACTCAGGGCGAGTGTGGAGGTGGGGCACACCTTGGTGAGGCTCGCGATGTCGAAAACCGTATTTTCGGGCGTATTAAGCGTCAAAATCTCGCGGCTTCCGTCGGGCAAAATAAACCCGGCGACCGCCTTGTTGAAAACACCCTCAGTTTCGGCCCGTTTCAAAAGCCCCATCAATACATCTTTTTCGAACTTCATGTCTTGAAATATAGCATAGTGTTATTTCTAGAAATATCTTATATTTTGATTGTGTTCTTCAGGACTATAGAAAGTGAAAAACGCTTGAGGGCCTTCTACGGGAGTATCCTTGTTGCGGTAAGCATTGCCCTTGCCGCGGTAAGTTATTATGCACTCCGAGATTACGCAGAGACCATCAAGCGCGAAACGCTACTTGCAGGCATATACTCCAACGAAAAAGACGCCGAATCGATTAGTGGGTTCTTGGCACGTGGCGGTTCGGTTCTGCGAGTGACATCTCACATCGTCGAAAAAAGTTTGGAACATGGAGCCACGCAGGCACAAATCGAGTCGCTGCTGGTATCCGAAGCGGAATATTACAAGCACTCCAACGATATTGTCTTGTGTAGCATGTTCGGCATTCTCCGTGAAGAGTTCTTTAGCGGCGAACGTTGGACTCCTGCCTTAGGTTACGTTCCCTCCAATCGTCCGTGGTACCAGAACGCCCCTATGGAAAAAGACAAGATTGCCCTGATTCCGACTCATATGAACCCATATAGCGGCGAGCAGGTGGTGACCATTAGCCTGCGTCTTTCGGACAAGAAGAGTGTTCTTGCCATTGACGTGTACCTGAAGGACTTGCTTGCAAATGTCAAGAAGAGCGACTTGTCGAATATGCTAGTCATTCTCGACAAGAAAGGTTCGGTTATTTCACATACCGACATTTCCCAAAATGGTCGCAACTACCTGTCGGCAGAATGCTGGGGCACCGACGAAGAAAATCTCGCCAAAGCAGCCCCTTACGCCAAAGACGACCCCTTCGTCATAAATCTGAGGGGCAAAGAGTACCGCGTATTTTCTTCCCTTATACAAGATGAATGGCTTGTCGTCCGCCTTGTCGAAGACGATCAACTCTGGAAACCCCTGTACACCGCTGTCCTGCGAATAGCCGCTATTATTTTCCTGGGTTACGTATTGTTCGTCATCTTGGTTGCAATCGCATTCATAAAGCACATACAGCTTATCCGCAGCAACCATTCCAAGACAGCCTTCCTCACCAGCATGAGCAGCGAAATCCGTTCGTCCATCAACGGCATTCTCGGCATGAATTCCATTATCCAGAAAGACCTGCACGACGAAAGCATGAAGGAATATTCCAACAATATCCAAAGTGCAGGCCAAGGAGTCCTTTCGCTGGTAAACGACGTACTGGACGTCACCAAGATTGAATCGGGGCGTCTAAGTATCGAATCCATGGAATACGAGGTATTCACGATTCTGCAGGAATGCTACAATGAAAACGAACCGAAGATCAAAGCCAAGGGCTTGACCTTCCATATCGATTGCGATCCTGACATTCCGTCTTGCCTGTGGGGCGACGAAAACCGCATTATCCAGATTATCAACAACCTGCTTTCGAACGCCACCAAGTTTACAGAAGTGGGTGGAGTTTCCCTGTCGGTAGGCTTCGACAACCTCCCCCCCGTTGGAGCCTTGCACTCTGACGACTATATCATGTTAAAAATAGCCGTCAAGGACACAGGCATCGGAATCCGCACCGAAGAAAAGAAATCCATTTTCCAGAAATACATTCTTCCCAGTTCAGCCGAACAGAACGAAATCGAAGGAATGGGACTAGGCTTAAGCCTGACTCAGGAGCTCCTAGCCAAATGTGGAGGTCATATGACCATCAACAGCCGCTACGGTGAAGGATCTTCGTTCCTGGTCGAAATTCCGCAGCTCGTGCTGAATACGGAGCCCATGGGCGACTTTACCATGCGTTACAGGACCGCATCCCGCAACAACAAAGATCTAGCCGATGTATTCCTGGCTCCCGAAGCACGCATCTTGATTGTTGACGACGTCGAACTGAACCTCAAGATGTTCCGCGGGTTCCTGAAGAATTCCCAAGTGAAAATCGACGAAGCCCTGAGCGGTCACCAGTGCTTGCAACTTGTGGAATCGAGGCACTACGACCTGATTTTCCTGGACCACATGATGCCCGTCATGGACGGTATCGACGTCTTCAGAAAAATGAAGATGATGGACAAGTTCCCGAACAAGGACACCCCCGTTATCGCACTCGCTTCCGAAGGAGAATCCCTTACCAAGGACTCTTTCTTGGCAGAAGGTTTCGCCGACTACTTGATCAAGCCTCTCAAGGAAAGAGACTTGCGCCGATCCCTGAAGTGGTACCTGCCCAAGCAACTGGTGCTCACGCCCGAAGACCTGAACGAACCGGTAATCCCCTCTGCCAGCGCCGCCAGTGTCGCAGGCAGCGTGCCGAGCAACAAGATCGATTCCATCTTCGATGATGACGAAATCGAACTGCGGTCTATCACGGCGGCAACTCCGCTAGACCGTTTCAAGTCCCTGGGAGAATTCCTGGACATAAAGGCAGGCCTGAACTACTGCGCCGACGACGAAGAAATCTATGTCGAAATGTTGCAGGAATACGTGGCATCTCCTCTCTGCAGAAACGTGGATGCCTGCTACCGAAATTCCGACTGGGACAACTACCGTTTCTATATGCACGTTCTTTACGACTCGTCGATCGCCATCGGCGCTGTCTCCATGGCCGAAAAATTCCGCAACCTCGAAAACGCAAGCCGAGAATCCCGGCTGAAAGTCGTTCACGAGAACCACGATCTGGCGATGGCCTTGCATGCGGAGCTAATCGAAAACATCCAGAAGGGGCTTGAAGAACGATGAAATGGACCGTCCTAGCATCTACTATTGCGCTCGCCATGATCATTGGCGTTCTGCTCATGTTCAGCCTCGATACCGAAGAGCAGGGCTCCCAGCAGAAGCTTCGCGTCGCCATGATTTTAACGGGGCTTAGCAATGACCATAGTTGGAACGAGACCCATTACGAAGCGATTCAGAAAGCCGAGAGCCTTCTGAATCTGGAAGTGGCCTACTACGAAAATGTGCCCACCGATTCAAAGTCCCAAGCCATCATGGAAGAAGCCATTCAGAACGGGGCCAAGATCATCATCGCCAATTCAATTGGCTTTGGCGAACACGTATTGGCCGTAGCAAGAAACCATCCCGAAACAAAATTCCTGCACGCCACGGGACTTCAAACAGCTACCAACCTGTCCACTTTTTTTGGCCGCATGTACCAGCTGCGCTACCTGACAGGCATTGTCGCCGGCATGAAGACTAAGACTAACGAAATCGGATACGTGGCCGCATACAACATTTCAGAAGTAAACCGCGGCATCAACGCGTTTACCCTCGGCGTACAAAAGGTAAACCCGGACGCCAAAGTGTATGTCAGTTGGTCCGGTTCCTGGACCGACGAATCCAAGGCCTCCAACGCCACCCGCGATTTGCTCAGCAATCACAACATCGATGTTCTGGCCACCCACGTGGACGCCCTGTCTCCCTACGAGATTGCTGACAACAGGGGCGTATGGATTATAGGCTACAACAGGGACAATTCCAGAAGGTTCCCGGATCATTTCCTGACCGCACTGGTTTGGCGCTGGGAAAATTTCTACATCCCGAAGATTCGCGAAATCATCCAAAACAAGTTTGAAGGGCGCGCCTATTGGCTTGGTCTCGAAAGCGGAATCATGGAACTGGCCGACCTGACAAGAAATGTGGATGATACCACTCGGCAAGTCGTTGAAGACGAAAAGCTCAGGCTTACCCAAGGAAAATTTGATGTATTCTACGGGCCCATTGTCGACAACCAGGGCAATGTCCGCGTAGGCGAAGGCGAAAGCATGACCGACGACGTCATGTTGAATCGATTTGACTGGTTCGTCAAGGGGGTAGTCGATGGAATTAACCCCTAGAAATGCAAAGATCAACATCAAGATGGTGGTGTGGCTCGCCGCCGTCATATTCGTGTTGTGCCTTGTTTGCGTGTTGCTCCGCGTAAAGCTTGACACTCTTTTGAACGCTTATGTGTCCAAGCAGGTGTCCCAGCAAGCGGTACTGATTGCAGATCTCGCAAACGAAAAAATGCACATGCGCCTGAATTCCCTGTCCATGATTTCCCGTAAAATCGAAGCGGACGGGGCGCATATCGAAGATTTCCTGAACCTTGCAGAACTTAAGGACAAAAGCACTACATACGGGCTTATCTCTCTTGACGGAACGGCACATACGGCAGATTCCGTCTTCACCCTGCCCGACGAAAATTATCGCTGCATCATGGAATCCTTCCGCGGCAAGCAAAACATTTGCTATAGCGAAAAAATGGGAATCATGCTAAGCGTCCCTGTCTACAACCATCTCAATGTCCGCTTCGTACTGTATCTTCAATTCAATAAAATTCCCATCAACGACTTCTTTGACGTAGACTGCTTTGACAAGAAATGCTTCATACAAATCATCGATAACGACGGCAAGGTCCTGATCCAGAACAACACCGGAAAATGGTTCAAGGATTCCGTTTGGAAAAATACCGATATTGATAAAATCTACGGAAAACTCCGCCAGGATATGGACCGCGGTCTTTCGGCCTCCAGAAACTTTGTCATCGGCGAGGCGACTTACTACTTCTACATGGCAAAGCTCTACCAAGACGATTTCGTGCTTGCAGGAATGGTTGCCGCCGAAGACGTCTCCGATGGATTGAACCGCCTGTCCTTCCTAGTATTCTGGGTGGTAGGCCTCTTGATGCTTTTGTTCCTGACAGGTCTCGGCATTCGTTTCTTCTTGGTCCGCAGGCACCGCGAATACAGTTTGAGGAACCACTTGGCAAGCGATGAGCTGGATCGCCTGCGCATGATGGATTCCGTAGGCCAGGATATCCGCGAACCCGCCATGAATATCTTAAACATCGGCGCCATCGTGCTGAGAGAATCGCAGGATTCCTCGCTAAAGGAATATATCGCCGACATGCGCGCCTCGGGGCAGCAACTGCTTTTATTGTCCAATGACATCTTGGACATGAACAAAATCCGCACCAACAGTCTCGAAATCTCCATCAAGGAATACGACCTGTTCGCAGTCCTTTGCGACAGCCTTAGCGCTGCTCGCAGCCGAAAGAATTCGGCCGAATTTGAATTGTTGGTAGATTCCTCGGTCCCGACACACCTCGAAGGTGACGAATCTCGCCTACAGCAAATCATAAGCAACATCCTGTTTAACGCGGATCACCTGGTAGTAAACGGGGCGAACATCATCCAAATCGGTTACCATTGGATTGAAGACGAAGACAACGCCGTCAAGGTTCAGAAAATCAACTTGATTATCGACATCCCCGATGCTGGTGTCAGCTGGACGGGAGCGTCCCTTTCACTAGTAAAGATGCTCGTGGTTGCGATGGGAGGCGAAATTAAGAACAGCCTCATTGCCGACGGCTTGCCGGTGGTTGAAATCATCATTCCCCAAAAGGTGGTGAAGAACGAATTGATGGGAGACTTCAAGGCCCGTTACAACGAATTCGTACAGGCGTCCGAAAACGCATCCATCCACTTCTACGCTCCCAACGCTTCAATTCTTGCCATTGACGATGTTCCCATGAATTTGCGCGTAATGGGAGGTCTCATAAAAGAGACCTTCGCACGTTTCGATTCCGTATCCAACGGTATGGAAGCTATCGAAAACTTCAGGCGCAACCACTACGACATCATCTTCCTCGATCACACGATGCCGATTATAGATGGTTTGAACATTCTCACCATCATGAAGACTCTTGACGATCACCCCAATAAGCACACTCCGATTATCATGCTTACGGCCGACGACGCCACTTCGGCAAAGACTATTTGCGAAACCACAGGTTTTGCAGATTTCTTGACGAAGCCGGTACACGAAGATGCCTTATTCGCCATATTGCTGAAGTACTTGCCTAAGGAACTGGTAAACCGCTTTGACGAATTGCCTAAAAAAGAAGACGCAATTAGTCCCGTGGCCGAAGCAAAGCCTGAAAAGAAAGTGGAGCAGGAGCCGAAAAAAACTAGCGAAAATTTGCCTAGCGATCTCTTGAACGTATCAATAGGACTTTATTGCTGCGAAAGGAACGAAGCCCTGTACCGCAAAAAGATCATGCTTTATGTGGAAAAGCAATTCGACGAAATTTTGAACAAGCTGTTCAAGGAAGAAGATTTCGAAAGCTACCGCCTCATTGTGCAAACCCTAAAGAGCACATCGCTATTCATAGGCGCAGTCAACATCGCAAGTATCGCCAAGCTGATGGAATTCGCTTGCAGCGAAGGCGACTACGACTATGTCCGCGTTAGGCACGAAGACTTGATGAGCGAATACAAGAAACTCGTCAGGGAACTTAAAGAACGGATATCCCATGGAAGAGCAAATTGATATCTTGAATGCAGATGGAACTCCTGCCGGATATTCGCGCGGGCGTACCGAAGTTCACGCCAAGGGACTGTGGCACCGCACGGTGCATATCTGGGCGTTTGACAGCAAAGGCCGCATTCTGTTCCAGCTTCGCAGTCGCGTGAAAGAAAACAACCCTGGACTTTTCGACACGAGTTGCGCGGGCCACATTTCGGCAGGCGATTCCAGCGTGAATGCCGCCGTGCGCGAACTGCGCGAAGAACTGGGCGTGCGAAAAAGTTCGCGCGACCTCGAATATCTATTCGAGGCTAAGCACGAAAGCGTGCTTAACGGCGGCTCTTACCTCGACAACGAATATTACGACGTCTACAAGATTTCGTTAAACGACGACGAAGCGAATTCGCTTGTGCCGCAACCAGGCGAAGTCGATAGTTTTGCCTGGATGACCCGCGAAGAATTCTTTGCAAAGCATAAGTTGCACCCCGAAAAGTTCGTGGAGCATCCGAAAGATTATTTGTGGCTCATGGAGAATGCCTAATGGCGATGTATAAGGATATTGCGCTTGCTGTCGAAGGCGGCGGCATGCGCGGCGCGTATTCGGCCGGCGTACTGGATGTATTTTTAGATAACGGAATCAAGTTTGGAGCATGTGCCGGAACATCTGCAGGCGCAACGCACCTCTGCAGCTATTTGTCGGAACAACGCGAACGCAACAAGCGCCTCGACACCATTCATTCAGCAAGCAAGCGCTACATGAGCTGGGGCAACCTGATTCGCACCGGTGAATTTTTCGAAATCGAATACTGCTATAACGAAATCCCGCGTGTCATCGATCCGTTTGACTTCAAAAAATTCCGCGAGAATGCATCCGAAACAAAATTCTACGCAGTCGCTACGAATTTGGAAACGGGCGGCGCGGAATACTTGCTCACCCGCGATTTAGACAAGCCCGAAGACATGGACAAGATTCGCGCCTCGGCCTCGCTCCCGCTCATGAGCCATATTGTAGAAGTTGACGGCATGAAGCTTCTGGATGGTGGTGTCGGCGACAGCATTCCGTTCGAAGTGTTTACGGGCATGGGTTACAAAAAACAGGTCGTTATCGTCACACAGCCCGAAAGCTTTGTCAAGAAGCCGAATTCCATGATTCCCCTGTTCAAGCTTTTCTATCGCAAGTACCCCAAGTTTATCGAAGCGGCGCGGAACCGCCACATTCGCTACAACCAGTGCTTGCGCACGCTGGAAGAACGCGTCGCTCAGGGCTCAGCCTTCATGATTCGCCCGAGCGAAAGCTTCAAAATCGATCGCCTGGAAAAAGACAAGTCCAAACTCGTAAAACTGTACGATCTCGGCGTAAAAGACGCAACCGCGCTCATGCCCAAACTGCTCGCATTTCTGGAAAAGTAATATGTCGAAAGCAATTGCCGGTCACCGCTATCGCCATTACAAAAAAGAATCAATGGTTTACACCGTCGTCACCGCCGACGCTCTAGATTGTGAATCGGTTGAACCGCTTGTCGTTTACCGCAGCGAATACGAGACTCCTGAACACCCGAAAGGAACTTTATGGGTGCGCGACCGTGAAGATTTTGAAAGCAAGGTGACGCTTGCCGATGGCACTGTCGTTGACCGCTTTACTGAAATTTAAAGGGAGGAAAACAAATGGATTTCAAAAAACTTTCTGCCACCTCTGCAACACTTGCTTTGGGGCTTACGTTTGTCGCATGTGATTCTGATTCGTCTTCTGGACCGCAAAGCGATCCCGCACCGACAAGTTCACAAGAGAATACGCCTGCAAGTTCTAGCGATGTAACGGGTGCGCTTTCCTCTTCGTCAGTGAACCCACTTTCCAGCAATACACTAAAGTCGAGCAGCAGCGAGATGAGTGTATCCAGCAGTAGTGCCGAATGCTTCACGAAAGGCATGGCGAACATTACCATGCGCAATATGGAGCGTACTTCAATTTCTTGCCCGAACAGCTACACGATATACGATTACGACTTGCAGATTTTATACAAGTGCGAAGGTACTGCACTTATCGAAATCGACATGCCTCCTTGCGAAAGCGACGAACCTGAATCAAGCGCATCCGTGACCGCCCCCGCTGTAGATTACGGCACGCTCGCCGATTCCCGCGACGGCAAGAGCTACAAGACGGTGAAAATCGGCAACCTCACGTGGATGGCCGAGAACCTGAACTTTGACAACAGTGCTACAGCCACAGGTTCCATCGATTCCAGCTTCTGCTACGACGGTATTCCCGCGAACTGTACAAAGTACGGCCGCCTCTACCAGGAATACGCCGCGACGGCCGTGTGCCCCGAGGGTTGGCGCCTCCCCACTGCGGACGACTGGCGCGACCTGACCACAACGGCGAAGAGCGAATTCGGCGACAACAACGGCTCCCTGCGCGCCGTGGGGCAGTGGGAAGATACGATTTTTGGAGACAACATAACGGCTACAAACGCAAGCGGGTTCTCCGCTATCCCGGCAGGCTATCGCGCCAAAACGGGTGAATGCGACGGCGAAGGCAAAAAAGCCTATTTCTGGGGCGAAGACAACATGAATCACTACGCCTGGATACTCTCGAACCAGTACGACATGGAGAAGGAATCCATGCAGCGCGGGTATTACGCCTACGCTGTCCGTTGCGTCAAGGACTAAGATTTCCGTTTCATCTCGGCCATGACCATGCCCGCGATAATCGCTACCGCACCCACGATGGCAACGGCGGTGATTTGCTCGCCGAGGGCAATGGTTGCCGTAATCATTGTCACCATGGGGACGGCGTAGCCGTAGTTACTTGCAAGTACGACGCCCAAACGCTTAAGAACGCTGTTCCAGATAAGATAGCCGAATAGCGACGAGAATACGGTTAGACATAGAAAGTTGAGCGTTACAACGGGTTCCGTAAAATGGTGCCACGGAATGTCCAGGGCTTTTGAAACGCTACCGTGGGCTTCGACAATCATGGCGGGAATAGAGGAGAGCGTTCCGTAAAAGAACATCTTGCGCGTGATGAACAGGGAACTGTATTTGCCGTTTAGTTGTTTAATGATTAGTGAAAAGGTTGCCCACATAAGCCCGGCACTGAAGGCGAGTAAATCACCCACAGGCGAAAGCTTTAAAATGAATTTTCCGTTCAAGACCACAAGTATCATGCCGATGAACGTGATGAGGCATCCGAGAATCTGCCGCTTGCCGAGTCGTTCGCTCTTGTAAATGAGTCCGCCGAGAATCATGATAAGCAATGGGTTGGTGCAGACAATGAGCGAGACGTTACTTGACTGCGAAAGCGTGAGAGCCGTATTCTCTGTCCAGAAATAGAGCGTGCATCCGGTAATGCCGCAAATAAAAAGAATCAGTTCGTGTTTCCAGTTTTCAGAACGGAACTGTTTGTGGCTTGCAGCCAGAAGAATCAGGTACGTAACCGCGAAGCGCAGCGAAAAAACCTGCACCGCCGTGAACCCGTGATTCAAGAGCACTTTTGTGCTTACGAAGCTCGTCCCCCAAAAGGTAATAGTTATAATGGCGAGTAAATGCCATAGGGCCACATTATTGCGTACGGGAGTCATCAGGTATAAAGATAGAAAATGCAAAGTCCTTGCCCATAAGAAAAGCCCGCACACGCGTGCAGGCCTTTTAAAATGCGGAATGTGAATCCGAATTAGTCGCGGAACTTCACCTGCTTGGTGCCAGCAACGACTTCGCCGATCTGCACCCACTTTTCGCCCTTGGCTTCGAGGTGTGCGGTGACTTCAGCCTTGTCAGCCGGGTCAATGAAGATGAGCATGCCCATACCCATGTTGAAGGTAGAGTACATTTCGTCCTTTTCAACAGAGCCGGCCTGCTGGATCAGCTTGAAGATCATCGGAGGATTCCACGTGGTGCGGTCGATAATCACGTCGACATCGTCCGGCAAGATACGCGGAATGTTGCCCTGATAGCCCGAACCCGTAATGTGGGCAAGGCCCTGGATAATCTTCTTGTTGCAAAGGTCGATGAGGCTCGGGTAGTAGCTGCGGTGCGGCACGGCGAGAGCTTCGCCGATGGACTTGTCCATACCGTCGACCATGGTGTCGACCTTGTAGCCGGCCACGTCGAAAAGCACCTTACGGGCAAGAGAATAACCGTTTGTATGCAAACCGGTAGAAGGCAGACCGAGAATGATAGTACCCGGCTTGATCTTCTTGCCGTCGATGATGTTTTCGCGTTCCACGACACCCACAATGGTACCGGAAATATCGTAGTCGCCGGGGCCATAGAAACCCGGCATTTCAGCGGTTTCGCCACCGATGAGCACGAGGTCGTTTTCGCGGCAGGCCTTTGCCATACCGGCAACGAGCTTGTCCATGACACCCGGTTCCAGGCGGCCGGTAGCCACGTAGTCCAGGAAGAACAGCGGACGTGCACCCTGCACCAGAATGTCATCGCAGCAGTGGTTCACAATGTCCTGGCCAGGAAGTTCGTGCGTACCCATTTCGATGTCGACCTTGAGCTTGGTGCCCACGCCGTCCACGGAGCTCACGAGCACGGGGTCCTTCATGCCGAGGTGGTTCAGCGTGAATAGGCCGCCGAAGTTACCCACGTCGCCCAAAACGCCCTGGTTGAATGTAGTACGTACGGATTTCTTGACACCGACCATTGCTTCGTCGGCACGTGCCAAGGACACTCCTGCGTCTGCGTAATTCATCTTTTATCCTTTTGCCCAAGTCTTGGGCACGTGTTAGCCCTTAGTGGGCATTTTGTTTTTCATCAATATTTCTGAGCGCATCCAGAATCAGGCTCGTGGTGTCGGACATCTGGTTGATGTTCACGATGTCAGGCATCAGGTGGGTGTCGAGCTTGAACAACGTCTCGTCGCCCCAGGAGAGCATCTTTTCAAGAGCGTCTGGGCCTGCCAGTTTGCCACACTTGGCACAGCAAATTCGGCCGTCCTGGAATGCGATAAAGCCCTTTTCGCCATTGCATTCGAACATGACCGTTCCCGTCACGCGGCTCTTTTCCAAAGTTTGCGCAAAATCGATAAAGGGGAGCACCTTTGCCGAAGCAAGAAGCGAAAGTCTTTCAAATTCGTCGAAGGCCTTGTTCTTTGCACGCAGGCGGTCGGCGACCACCTTGTACAGGTACACCATGATGTTCGGGTTCTTGTCCAGGAACTTCACGAACTCGTCACTGGGAATGTGGAGCACCGTGGCGCCATCTTCACCCGCAACAACCGTATTGCTTGTGGGCTCGTTACAAATGATGGACATTTCACCAAAACATGTCCCCGCCTCAAGCGTTGCCAGCGTATTGTAGTGGCCATCGGCCAAAAGTTCACCGCAAATAAAAGCGCGACCGCTCTGCAGCACGCAGAAAGAATCGCCAATAGACCCGCCATTAATAATGATTTCGCCCGGTTCGTATTCGCGAATCTGAGCGTTCAAGAGCAAATAGTCGGCACAGTCCCTGGGAACCTGCTGCAAAAAAGGTGTCCCAAGTTCATAGTTGGCTGCAATCCAGTCACCAATACCTGTATGAGTTTTCATGGCCTAAAAGATAAAAATATTATGGTACCATTCAAAACCCTTTCGGGCAGAATCAGCCCCTTTTGTTGCCGTCTGTATACATTCCTGCAGGTTTTGAAGCATTTCGGCAGGGTAAGCCACTGCGGACTCGTAAAAGTCGCTGCCGCCGCCAGGGCCCTTGCGTCCGTCGTTTTGGCACACGTGTTTTTCCTTGAACGCCTTGATGTACTTGATACGGGGTTCCGCGGCAAGCAATTCCTCCGGAGACCCGAACATCCCGGGATTCACCCACACGTCGACACTGTCGGCCACCTTCACGATTTCTTCCAACGCAAACTGAAGTTCCCGGCTGGTATCCGCCGCCCACAAGTAGCAGCCTCCCGCATCCTTGATAAGTCGCGCGGTGAAGCTGTTTCCGCCCGGAGCATACCACACGCCGCCGTAACTCATGCCTACAAGCACACGAGGACACGCCCTGTTGTCATCCCGGGCATGACCCGGGATCTCCTTTCTCGTAGCCTGCAAATACGCTCTTTTACTTTGTTCAAAAATTGAATCCGCCAAAGCTTCCACACCGAACATCGTTCCGTACAACTTAATCCACTCCGCCTTCGCCAGAGGAGAATCTTCCTGCCATTCAGACGTAAGCATCAACGGGAGCTTCAAGGCGTCAATCCGTTCGTAGTCGTCATGTCCTCCACCCGTGGCAAAGCTCATAACCAAGTCCGGCTGGAGCGCCACCAGCTTTTCAAGAGAAATCGTAGAACCCACCCCCACCTCGGCCACCTGGCCTGCAGCGACCCGGGCATACAGGACGCTGTCAGCAATGTACTTGCCTTCGCCCACACCCACAATGTGGTTTTCAAGGCCAAGACGCAGCATATAGCCTATCTGTGCCGAAGAAAGGGCCACTATCTTTTGGGGCGCCACCCCCAGCTTGAAACGCCTCACCAGCGTATCGCGACCCACGACAGAACGGATTTCGGCAACATTCTCGTCGCAAAGCCTGCCTACTTTAAGGTTTTTGCTGAATTCCAGGGCTGGCAGTTCCCCACAATCGGCCTTTTTCTTGGCCGGTTCGTCATTATTATTGCAGCCCCCCAACAGGATCCCCCAAAAAGCCCCAAATAGCCCTAAGGAGGCGACGGCGACCATTTTTCCACAAAAATTCAACATTTTCAGGCCTCAAAAAGTGCGTAAACCGTTGATTTTTAACGTCTTATGAATTTTTTTATGCCAAAAACCCAAAACATAATGTATTTTATATGCCGGATACTAGCAACGGAATCTTTTATGAAAACAAAGATAGCCTCTTTTTTGAGCATTGTCGCTCTCAGCTTGCTCACCTTCGCCACCGGCACTTTCGCTGACGAAGAAGAAGGTTTTTACGAAAAGGACCACGTCCGTGGGTTCATTTCTATTGGCGCCGACTACCGCGGCATGCGCAATGAATACCAGCGCTACGTGAATACCGTAGCGCTTTACAACGGTGCCCATAGCGTCAAAACCGTCGTTCCCAACGAAGACGGCACCAGCGTCGATACGGTGGACCAGTGGGCCAGAGGAAATATCGGCAACTACAAGAAATTCGACGACTATTACTTCGGCCTCCATGTGAATGTCGGCGCCCAGTATAAGCAGTTCCTTACCTGGATCGACTTCAACTTCATGCCGACACAGGTTTCCAAGCGTAAAGCTTCTTCCTACAGCGTCAGCGGTTATGACGGAACCCCCGTCTCCACCACCACATTCCCGCTTTACGACGTGGAATGGTTCACCTACGGTGCCGACTGGATGTTCGGGTGGAAGCTCTTTGGCGAAAATGCTCCGATTAACCTGATTCCTTCTGTCGGTTTCGGTTTCAGCCTCATGAACATGCACTTCGCCTCTAACTTCGAATACTACGAACTGGGTAACGAAGAAAATGTTCAGATCTTGCGCGACCGCTTCTACAGCACGTTCGCTTCCACCATTAATTCCGAACTTGAACTGCGCATCGAACTGGGCCGCCTGGCTTTGGGCGGTTACCTCGGTTACCGTTTCGTCCGTTACAACGACATGAACCACGAAGAGTTCAACATCAACTACGGCGCAAGCAAGACGCACCACACCGACAACGTCGGCGATACCTACTTCCTCGGTATCCGCGCCACCTGGTACTTCCTCTCCCGCTGGGAAAAGAAACAGGCAGATAAATTATAAGGCCGCTCGCGCCCAATCGTACTAAGTACGTACCCAGAGCGCTCGCTCTCGTAACCGCCCCTGTTTAATAACAGGGGCTTTGTTACTCACAAAGGCAATTTGGCTCTATCGTAAAAGCCGCTCAACTTTTTCGCTTTAATTAAGGCGGTGAGGCGCTTGAGGATTACGCCCCACCGCCACCTTTGGTCGAGGATTACGTCCTTTGTCAAAAGGGTGTTCGCACTGAAAGAAAAATCCGCGAGGGGCTCCCCCGTTAGGATCGCTGTCCACGATTTTTTCCATCGCCACGTAATGGGCGCAAGTCCGCCGCAAACACGAATCCGTTTTCCAGCGGACCTTGTACTTCGCCTTGGGATAGACAAAATCCCAACCCAGCACCAGCGTAGGCACTCCCATGAGCCGGAGCCTGTCCGGAAGCGGCGCATACTCACCCTGCGTACTTAAAAGCACTACCGCATCCAGCTTGCGGTACATGGCCATCAGCAAGGCATCTTCCATCAACGACAAGTTCGGCCCCACGCAACTCGTTTCTGCGGGGTTGTTGAAATGCACGCTGTAGCCGCATTCCATAAGGGTCTGTTCCAGCCTGAACACGCCCTCGCAGTTACGGGCATACACATGCGGATCGCGATACGGGTGATAGTAATGGGATTCCATTTCCAGTTTGCGGTAACGGTCCCCTTCAAAGTAGCGGATTGCCTGCATCTCAACCCAGAGCCTAAGGCTCCTGAAATCCAGGCTAGAATGAAACCGGTGAACGTTGCGGTAGTAGTCATTCACCTTCTTGAGTGTATAACCATCTAGGAAAAATCCTATACGGAGCGGTCTCGGCATAATACCTCCATCAAAAAACGTGCCTCTTTATTAACACGCTTTTTTCGGGGTACTGAATACCGTTTTCAGATGTTAAATTTTCTATACAAACTATCAGACACTTTCGACACACTTAAAGAAGCTTTCGATTCTTCAAGTCATCCATCAGCGAACCCGGCATCCAGGCCTTGAGTTCGTTGTACTTCGGATCGTCTAAAGTCTTGCGCCACTGTTCCGCTTTAGCCTTGTCGCCCTTGTCGCTGTAGATACGGATCAGGTTCAGCGCCGAGCACCAGTAACGGATACTTTTGCCCGTACGCTTCAAGTAATCGGCAGCACTCTTTTCATAAATGTCGGCCGCTTCGCCATAGCGCTTCAGGCGGTAGAGCATGTCGGCCTTGATCTGCAGCAGGACCGGGTGATTCGGCGCGCGCTTGAGACCGCGTTCGGCAAGTTTCAAGCCTGTCGCAAAGTCTTCCTTGTCGTAATGCATCCAGATGAGCGGCGTCAAGAACAGCGGCCAGAATCGTTCGGACTTTTGCGAGGCGCTATCGAGAGTGGCCAAGTAAAGTTCGCGGTTGTCCGACTTGAAGGGCACCCAGCTAAAACTCTTGTCGATGTAGTAGGCGTAAATGGCAAAAAAGGCACGGGCCTCGAGTTCCTTGGAGTCTTCGAATGCCTTAGCCGCAGAACGCGTCGTCATGGCCCCCTTGACCGAATGCCCCGTCTCGCCCTGTACGTAACCGATTTCAAAACGGCGCAATGCATCCCAAAGTCCACCGGTCTTGCAGCTTTCCAGGTACTTGCCCGCCTTTATGAGTGCAGTCGTATCGCCCTTGTCGTCGTACACGCTAATGCGTACCACGTTTTCGAGCACGCAGCCGACACCCTCGTTTTCGGCTCGCAACTGCTTGGACAGTTCAAAAGCCTCGCCATAGCGCAACGCCATGGTGGCAGAAGTCGCTCTGGACCAAAGTTCGGCTTGCTCCTTGGGGAGCGAAAGCGTAAGAGGTTCGCCGGCAACACAAACAGTAGCCAAAGCAAAAAAGATCGTCTTCAAGAATCGCATTAATGCAAATTTAGAAAATATGACAACCCGTGAAACCCCTAAAAACTGTTGATAAACTATGGACAAAAATCACGAATTCACTATTTATCCACAAAAAATGGCTCCGTTTGGACAGTTTCAGAAGGCCCGATTTGCTTACTTTTTAGTCCAAATTGGAATATAGTCGAAAGCCTTTGACTGGGGTCGCAAACGAGGTGTGAAGGCGCATTCTAACGCGTTGACAGGCAACAATTTAGCAAATGCCATTTTGGACAAATATGCCAAAATTTCGCAAAATTCCCCAAAAATACGGAATTGTTTCTTAAACCTTACATGAATTTTTAGTATTGCCTAGTCACCCAAAATTATCTATAACTGGTATAGGAGGTCAACAACTTATCAACATGTAAGTAACACGCGACGGAGGTCTTATGAAACTTTTCCATAAAACATCTGCATTGTCATTCTACATGATCCACTCCGGCTTCATGGCATTCAAGGCCCGCGTCAAGGAAGAACTCGACGCTGCCGGCGGCGGGAACCTGGACGACCTCCTGGACGACGACAGCCTGCATGCCTATTACCGCAACGGGGACTCCCCGGACTACGTGGCGGCATCGCTCTGCCCCACCTGCGAAGACGACTGAATTTCTCTCCCTCCTAGAAACAAAAAAATTCCCGCAGCTCGCCGCTGCGGGAATTTTTTGATATCTATTCTAAGTTCTAAGCTCTACCAACTAAGCTCTATTTCGCCGGGCAGCCTTCGACGGTTTCGAACTTGCCCTTGTTCACGGTCACGATCTTGGTGTTCATGTTCATGCCGCGCTTGAACTTGATTTCGCCGTACACGCCCTGGAAATTCGCAGTGTAGTTAATCAGGTTCGTGAGGCTGTTCGGGTTCTTGGCCATGGAGTTGAACACGATGTTGGCGGCGTCGTAGCTGAGTCCGCTGACTCGGTCTTCGCCGGGTTCTGCACCCCAGCGTTCCTTGAAGTCGCTCACGAATTTCTTGAGGCCGTCGTTGTTGCCGCCCATGTCCATGGCAGGCACGCTAAAGTAAGAACTGTCGACCTGGCGCTTGCCCTGGATCAAAAGTTCGCGGCCGTACCAGCCGGAAGCACCCAGCAACGTTCCCGAAATCTTGTTAAAGGCCACCTGGCCCGCCATGAGGCCGGCATCGCCCGGGTTCGTTGCCGGAATGAAGATGCCCGGAATGTTGAACGTAGAATCCTGCATGTAGAAGCGGCGTTCCTTGGCGTTCACGGCGTCGAGATCGGAGGCACCGCGGGCAATGTTCTGGCGGCGGTTCAACTGCTTGAATCGCACGTCGCGAAGCAGGCTGAATTCGGTCTTGTAGTCGGGGCGGCCTTCTTCATAGTTACGGAAGGCAATCACGGAGCCGCCGCGACGTTCGACGGCGGTGGTAAAGCTCTGCGACATCGAGGCGCCATAGCCACCGAGCGGGCTTAAGATGGCGTATTCGCGGATGTTCAGGCACTTGGTAGCGAAGTCGGCGATGCTCTTTGCCAGGTTATCCATGGTGATGTTCACCTGGAAAATGTTCGGGCCCATCTTCGCAATGCCGTCGTCGGTTGCTGTCGGGGTGAGCATCGGGATGTGCTGGAAGTTACTGCCAAGCCAGGCGGCAACGGTCGCAGCCGGGGCACTCATAATGGGGCCGATAACAGCCACAATGCTATCCTGGTTAATGGCCTGCTGCGTACGCAAAAGCGCCTGGGCGGCGTCAGCACGGGTATCGGCCACGCGCAGGTTCACCTTGCCCTTGAGTCCGGCTTTTTCTTGGGCGAGAATCACGCCCTGGATAGCCGCCGCGCCAAATTCGGCATAGTCGCCCGAAAGGGGGGCGAGCACCAAGACCGTCGGCATACCGGCGCCGCGGTCTTCCAAAGATTCAAGTCCCTTCTCGGCAGTGTTGGAGAGGTTTTCGGCTACCCCACCTGCAATCACCTTCTTGTACCAGTAACGGGCGGCTTTGTAGCGCTTGGAATTCTGGCATTCGCGGCCGATCTGCAGCTGCATCCAGCCCACAATGTCCTTATCGACCGGGTACTTTTCCAAAAGGGCCTGCAACTGGTCGGCGGTCAAGAGAGAGGCGGCCAACGTCTGGATGGCGACATCCTTGGTGCGGCTGCGGGCAGCCGGATTCTTGGAGTAGGCCAGAATGCGGAGCATGGCTTCTACACCTTCGTAAACGCTACCCTTTTCGACCAGCACGATCGCGTTAGCCAGTTCCATGCGTTCGCGGTAAATCGTGTTCACGTAGTATTCCAGGAATCGGGAAGAAAGCTTCAAGGCTTCGTCGCGCTTGTGTTCGCGCAAGTAGCATTCCGTGAGCATCACGGCGGCCTTTTCGCCCGAGGATTTGCGGAAGCTGGACTTGTAGACCTTCTGGAGCGGGGCAATCGCCTCGGCGCACTGGCCGTTCTGGATTAAGTTCTTTGCCTCACGAATTTCGTCCTGGGCAAAAGCGAAAGCGGCAAGCATTGCCACCAAAGCAAAGGGTAAAAGACGTTTCATACTAGGATTCCGCAGCGGCTTGAACCACGTCGTGTTCTTTCTTGATTTGTTTTTGGAGAGATTCGGGGAGCTTAGCCCAGTCCATGACATCGACCCGGAACGGGAGTCCGCTATCGACAAAAGCCTTTTCGACGGCGGTCATCGCCTCGAAAGAAAGGGGACTGTCTGAAATAACCACCAACTCCAGTTCCGTATCGGGCGTGAGATCCACCCCCGTCACGCGGGCTCCATGCGCCCAAACTTCCAGCCCCTCGAAATGGAGGGCCAAGATCCTCTGGACCTTTTCCAAATGATCAGATTCAATACATAAAGCCATACGGGGTCAAATATAGCTAAACTCGAAAAAAGTTTTGCTATTATTGAAACATGATTGCCTTTCTATTTATACTGCTTATAGGCCTTGTGCTGATTTATATTAACGTGAGCAGCGTCGCCAAGGGAAAAACGGGTAAAATTATCGGTGCCGCAGTGCTGTTCGTGCTCTTTTTGGGCATGTTCTTGCGCTCTACGCTTATCGGAAGTTTGATTGTCACCTTTTTTGCGGTTTGGCTCCCGAACTCTCTAATTCTTTACATTCCCTGGACGCTCTACAGAATCGGTTACTACTTTACGCAACCGCATCACTTGAGCCGCCACCTGGTACGCCGCGTAAGCCGCTACCTGCTCGGAATCACATGCGCATTCACGTTCATATTCATCGGCTACGGCATGCAGCACAATGACGATTACAAAACGAACTTGCTCACTATCGATTTGCCGAGCCAGTATACCGAAAACTTCACCGCGATATTCTTTAGCGACATTCACGTAGACCCGCTGTTCAAAGCCCAAAAGCTTGAACGCTTTATTGCACAGGTCGATTCTATTAAGCCCGACTACTTGTTATTCGGCGGTGACCTCGCAGATATTACCACCGAAAAGATGGACCACGCGGGTTACGATAGTTTGTTCAAAAAACTGACCGCCGGAGCGAAAGTGGCGGCAGTTGCCATCAACGGAAATCACGAAGCGTTCATGGCGAACTCGGACAACAGCCCCGAAGAATGGATGCGCAAGGTAGGCTTCGTGGTGCTCGACGATTCTACCGCATGCCTCGGCAATGTCTGCTTTACGGGCCGCACCGACTTTACGGTTGCCCGCAGCAGGGACACCGAACGCAAGCCGCTTAGCGAACTCATTCCCGATTCTATAAAGATCGTGGAACACGTAAAAGATTCTACGGACTCGCTCGCAGATTCTACAAGGACAGTTGCCGCCGCCCCTGCAATTACTTACGACACGATTCCGCTTTACCGCCCGTGGATTCTCTTGGACCACCAGCCCAAGGGAATCGAAAAAACGCATGCCGGCAGACTCCCGGACTTCGCGCTTTCGGGCCACACGCATAACGGCCAATTCTTCCCGGTCACCTTTCTTATCGACTTCGTGTGGAAAATCGCCTATGGCAAGGGCGCACTCAGCGGCGTGCTCTGGCTCGTGAGTTCCGGCTTCGATTGCTGGGGCCCGCCTGTGCGCCTAGGGAGCGACTCCGAAATCTGGGTGATTAAATTCAAGGCGAAAGAAGCCGATTCAAGCGATCAATAACAGCAGAGCGACACATAGGTTTTCATTATAACTAAAATAAAACCTTGACCCTTTGCAATTGTTTTGATATATTTACATTAGACTGATGAAAATCCGGACTCCTTCCGGATTTTTTTTGAGGGAGCATTTTATGAAAAAGAGCATTTTCGCCTTAATCGCCTTGACAGTGTTATTCCTTACCGGTTGTGCATCCACATACGGCCTCAAAGAAAACTGGGTCGATGACGATGACATGCAAACCATTCTCGCCGAACCGAACATCCAAAAAATCGCGCCGCTTCTCGGCACACCGGTCTTTACCGAATACCGTGGCGACACCGTGGAATTCGTGTACAACTACAGACCCCACCTTTACAAGTCCGTGCGTGACGGGCGCGACTTTAAGCCAAATGACAAGGACCGCGTCGACTTGTGGAGCGTTCGTACCGAACTTGTGGGAATCCTGGTCGTGAACAACCGCATTATCGGACTTCGCCCAAGACCCGACTACGCCGCAATCCAGAACAACACCGAAGTGTCGCAACATACCCCCGTTTGGTTAATTCTACTTGGCATTTTAGCCATCGCAGGAGTCGTGACAGCGGTTATTCTTTCTGAGTAGGGGAATGTCATGCTCAAGTTGTTTTTATCCATTTTATTCGCTAGTTCGTTTGCCTTTGCCGTAACAAACGATGCCGCCTGTGTCGATTTCTGCAAAAAATGCACCGAAGAACAGTCGGAATTGTGCACCGAAATCATCGAGACATGCCAATGCAACGAGTCTGGCGAAACTGTTGTAAATGACGATGAAAGCGCACAAGCCGAAGAACCCGAAACCGTGAGCGAAACCGTCGAGCCCGCTCCAAGCGCACCTATCATGAAGGCTTCTTTTGCGCCGCCTCCAGAAAAAAAGAAAAAGAAAGACGGCGCCATCATGAACGTCAACTTCGGTTACAAGGGCGACAGCGAATACACCGCCGAACTGCAAGCCGACGGTTCTTACGAAATGAAGGAAAAGAGTAATACGGGGATATGGGTTGCCATTGGGGGCGGCATCGTGTTAGCACTCGTCATCATCTTAGCATCACTATAATGAAAAATAAAATCCTCCCGTACCTTTTATTCTTATCAATTAGCGTTTTCGCTAACGACACCTGCATTGAATTTTGCGGATCCTGCATGGGCAAAAGCGATTCCCCCGCTTGCGCCAAGGTGGAACTTCTTTGCAAATGCTCCGAGATGATTGACAGCATTCCCGCAAATACCGTTGCCGCAGACACCGTTTTAAGCGATACCGCACAAAGTTTCGACTCAACCGCTGTAACAGAAGCTGATTCTGTAAACGCAGCTGACACTTCGGCAAGTATCAGCGACAGCTCTGTTGTTCCGCCACAAGACGCCATCGCCATAGACACTGCAACTCGCGATACCGCCACTCAAGAGGCGGCCCCCGACACAAACCATGCAATCATTACGCCCTCCGCCCCGCAACACGTGGAAGTGAGTCCAGACCAAAGGAAGCGTTCTTTCTACAAGGGCATTTCGCTTGGATTTGATTATTTCCAGGAATATGAAGTCGCGAACCACGAAGTGAATCGGATACACGATTTCGGAACCGATCACATCGGAGCGAGCCTAGGCTTTTTATTACGTTGGTATTTTTACCAATGGGGTTCTTTCCAGACGGGATTAAATATTGTATACCACCATGCAGACTATTACTTTAAAGAAGATGACTTGTATAACTACAATGCCGATAATGCCTATGGCGAAATAGACTATCACAGCATTCTATTTGAAATTCCCCTGCAATTCCGTTTTGGATTCCCTATCGGGAAAACAAAAGAAATCAGTCCCTTCGCAAGCATAAGTACGCTTATCAGAAAACCCATATACGCCTGGATTCCCCACTACTATGCAGACTGGAGCTGGGAAAATAGAATATATGATGATTATTATTACGGCTACGACAATGGTTATAACACCTATTATACTAATTATTACCATACAGACAATTCATTTGATTGCGACGGGGCATTCACTATCGCGGACTGGGAATTTCTTGAACACCTGGGATTCGGTATAGAATTCTATAGGCATTTTTCAATACAATGGCAGATTCTCTTGATTTCGTTACGAACGAATGTTGATGAAATTTTCGCCTACGTGAGCGGCCTCTATACTTGGCGAATAAGCATGGATTTTGCATGGTAGGAGATTCAGTATGAAATTCTTTAAAAGCATTATCAGCATTCTATGTTTAGCTTCTACCATTCCGTTTACGGCATGCAGCAAAGAAAGCCCTTTTGAAGTGGCAGAAGACGAAATAGCAAACGCCAGCGACGATGTTTACGACGCCAAAAGAAAAAGCATGTGCTTTAACGACAAGGACGAATACAATAGCTGGTGTTGCGAAATGTTTGGCGAAAAATGCAGCGTCAAATATTCCAGCAGTTCCAGCTACGTAAGCGAATCCGAAAAATGCCGCCTGGGTACAAGTACTTACAGTAACAGTTACTGTTGCTCCAATTATGGGTATCAATGCAGCTATTCTAGCAGTTCCTCCCGCTATGTATCTAGCAGTTCCAGCGCTCTCTATTACTTGACCACAGCAAAGTCAATGAAAATTACCCTGACCTATTACAAACAGCTTTCAAGTAATTGGGACGGTTTAGACAACGCTGGCGACCCGGAAGTTTCGTTCACGATTTACACTTACAGCGACGGCGTTTTAGGGCAAACCATAAACACCACCACCTTTATCGACAAGCAAGATACCAGGCTATGGAGCGGTTCCGTCACCAAATCCTATACAATCAACAAGGGGACGGACCAGATTAAAATTTGCCCCAAAGTCATCGACGAAGATGTTTCGGTAAACGACTCTTATACTTCAGGTAAATGCTTTACGACTTCCAATATCGGGTACCTAAAATCTACCGATATCAAGGAGCACGAAGATTACAACAGCAACTACGACCTTGAATGGAAATGGTACTTGTTTTAGCTTGTTGTAAGCGTCTTTGAGAAAAATGCAGTCTTTCTGCAACCTCACTCCACGTCAAACATCTTCATCGGAAGAACGCGTCTTTGTTTTGCCTTAAGTACTTCTAAAACAACCGTACTTTCGCCGCCCTGAGGCGCGGAAGTCCTTATCGTCACCTTCTTAAGCGTTCCCGGCAACGGGCAAGAATTGTCGCAATATTCGAACTCGCTTACGGCATTCGCCCCGTTCACGACTACAGACATTTTCATGACGCGCTTTTTCTTTTGTGAATAGTATAGCGTTGGCTTGGACGGGTCCTTGGGTGTAATCTTCCAGAGGTTCCCTTCGGCGACAGGATTGTTATAATCTTCGGGAGAACCCATCTGTTTGTTCACATCGGCTGGGTTCTGCGCAGGCATATTCTGCGCCGGGAGTTTTTTCCCGGTTTTCAAGTCCGTGACCTTCATGCGTCCGTTGTTCTGTACCATTTCCATCTGCATCATGCTGGACTTGATGGTTGTAATGGACTTGTTTTCACCGGCGGTAAGCAGGGCCATATTCACAACCTGAGGGGACATATTGGGAAGCGTCACCGTGGTACGCATCTGCATTTCGCAAGTATCCGGGAAAGCGGATTTCTTCTGGTTGTCAAAGACCGTCTGTAGACTCAGTGCATTGGCTTGAATGACAACAAAGGAAACGGCGGCAAAAATTTTAAACAAGTTATTCATTATTTATCCTTACAGCAAAGATAGATTTTTCGTTGATTTAATTGAGCCATTCACCTTGAACATCAAATACGTTTTATTCATGTCAATACCGGCCCAGTCAACCCGCACAAATTGTTCGCCCGGAGCAAGAGTACCGGCAAAGATATTTTTTACGGGAGCACCCTTTGCCGTCACCAGACTCAGTTCTACATAGGACCAGTTATCCATCGTGACAACGAGTCCTTCCGGCGTACGTATCACGGGTATGGAATTGCCCGGCGCACGGTAGCCGAAATCGACATTATATACGGAATCAGGGTTGACTTCATCCGGAGCGGGCAGTGCCCAGACAGGCGTATTGCCGTAGAGCATGTACCCCGTGGAATCGAATACGCATATGCCGCGAGTTTCACGCACAGTCGTTCCCAGACTATCGTGACTCGGGTCATCGTTCGCATTCCATATTTCCGCCCAACCCGGCAAGTGCAGCGCAACCTTCACCGGATTCTGCCACGTCTTACCCGCAGCAAGCGGCTTGTCGCAATGGACCGTCACCTGCCAACGGCCAGAGCCGAGGTTTTCCATCGAAGCCGATGCACACTCTGACTTGTCGTCGAGTTCATAATCAGGTGCGAGCCCCTCTTCTACGAAGAAGTAGTAACGCACGTCGAAGTTCTTCAACGAGACATTGCCCGTATTTTCCACATTGAAGTGAATCTCGCTTGCCAGCTTGTCGCCACGCACATCGGCAGCCAGCACACGGACCTTGGTTTCGAGCGATACGGGATCTTCCATCTCGGCGCAGGAACCGCCTATCAGGTTATTGTCCTTATCCAGGACGACAACGCCAACATCTTCATAGAAGCCGTCAATATTTGCAACCAGGCCAGAATTCGGATCCACGAAGGACGGGTCGTCGGAAGCATCCCACGGCACATTGCCGGAATTATAGAGACCGAAATGCGGCCCGTCGCCACCGAACACTGTTCCGGCAACCGGAATCGTTTCGGCAAACGACCATTCCACGTAACCCGTATTGGCGCTCTCGGAATGAACTGCAGGGAATGTTGGTCCGTAGTTCGGCCAATAACGGTCAACTCCAGCCTGCGAGGCATCCTCGCCACGGAAATAGTAGCGGACAGAGAACCCATTCACGGGCTCATTGGATACGTTACGCAGGCGAATGCGCGGACGGAGCGTAGATGATTCCGGGTACCCCTCGTAGCGCAAGTACGACTTAACCTTGCGAGCCGTATCGGCAGGTACAATTCCTGCCACCTTGTCAGAGGTGCTTACACCCCAGGCAATCATCGAGGCTGGAATGTTGACCGTCGTAAGTGCCGCGCCACCAATCTGAACACCGGCAGGAACCCTCAGCGTCAACGTATGCGTACCCGCTGCAAGATGAACGGACACGCCAGAAACAGTCACCGCGCGCCAGGTATTGGAAACGGCAGCCGTCCCGGCCAGCAAGCTTGATTCGCCGACATAGACCGGCTTATCGCCAGCCGTAGCGGATCTTGCGTACAGCACGACATTATAGTCCGCAGCATTTTCGACGATTACGGACATCGCGAGTGTCGCCGAATCGCCCGACACAAGGTACTTGTTACCGGCTACGGAGCAGGAGAATTCGTTCAAGAATCCGCTCATCGCCTCCATATCCTTCACGGCGATGACGATGACATCGGAAACCTCGCCCGCATCGGTGACGGGCTTCGAAAGTTCCTCGACCTCCGCAGCAGTCAACGCACGCGAATACATGCGTATATCCGCGATGTTTCCGATATAGGAAGGTTCGCTACCCGCCTTGCCCATAGAGAACACACCTTCCATTTCACGTTCTAGAGAAATCCCGGAATTACGAGCAGCCTTCGATTCGCCGTCGACATAGAATTTCACGGAATCCGAATCTACCGTAACGACAACATGTGACCAGGACTTGTTTGTGATCGGCAAGATGGAACCCGTTTTCCAGTTATGCGAACACTCAACAAGCATCAAGGCCCGCTTATTCTGCAAAAGGCGAATGTCAAGAGCGTTTACGCCCTTAAAACTGAGTATTTCATGCCAAGCATTATCGTTGGGGTTCCCCGGCTTAATTCGGGCCTCGAAAGAATAAGAATTCGTGCTGCCAAAATCGACCGTGCCATTGCCATAGATATAATCCGTAGACTTGCTAAAATACAAGCCGGCATCGCTGCCCCAAGGACCGCCCATCTTTTTAAACAAATCAAGATCATGGCCCGTTCCCAACAACTCATGCACAAGGCGACCACCACCTTCACGCGCCGGGTACCACAGGGCAAGTTCCGTCGGATACGGGTAGAGTTTTTCAGATACATGTTTCTGTTCCGCATGGTTATGACCATAATCTTCCACACGAACTTCCATGGAGAGGTAGCAGCCGGTACATTCGGCAAGCTGCTTTCGGGAAATACGGATACTTGCAGACACATGACCAGCAGAATCAGGCACCACATTCATGACACGCAATGTATCGCCACCGAACACCGGCGTCACGACCACGCGGGCAACACCCGACTCGGAATCGTACACATCCGCAGTCGCCGTAAAGATGCGGTCAAGGACCTCGGAAGAATCCTGCACGGAGAAGTTCCTGATGGCAGGACGTGCAGAATCCGTATGGATTCTTGGCCCGGCCATCTGCATATCCATACCGAGTGCAGAGACTCCCACATAGCGAGATTCATAGACGCCCGTGGAAATTTTGCCCAAGCTTGACGCTCCGGTAGTCTTGGAACCGTCATAGATTACCGTATCAGGGATTTCGCCACGAATTTCGGCCACGACTCGTCCATCGCGATAGAGAGACACAAGTCCATACCCAGGATGCGTACAACTAGCTCCATAGGCCATGTAACCGTTGTCTAGACCGAGCCACAGCGAATCGGACGGAACGGTGCATGCGAACTGAGTATTCACGGTCAATGCACGAGCCACCGCCGGAGCAGCAGGCAATTCAACCACAGAACCATTCGAATCCGGTTCACTCAACGCAACCACAAACACATAACTTGTATCAATATTATTATTACGCGACGGCAACGTCACATGCGCAAAACCATTGGAATCCGCCGTAAATGCAAGAGTGTCTGGCGGGGTGACATCGTCACGGTTGGCCAACAACGAGTCATCATCTACGTACAGCCTAAATCTCGATATGCCGTCCACACGAACGGTACGATTGACAGCCGCAGCAATTTCGGGCAGGACGGTCACGCTGAAATTCGGAGTTTCCGCAATGGCGGAATCCATCGCTGTAAACACAGAGAACGTTTTTGTCTCAGCGGAAATCAGCAGGTAGGCCCATTGAGGATCTTCTCCTGCACAGCGAGTATCCGTCGTCTTGTTAGCATTGTTGCATTTAAGAGTATCAGTTCCATCCATAACAGCACTTCCATCTGCATTCAGGAACCCGTAAAGAGCGCTTTCAAGCGGGACAAACTGTTTATTTGCAAAATCAACCTTGTATAATTTTACCGTCTGCGGGGTAGCATTCATCGCAACCATTTCTTCACGACTTATCTTCATCTGGATTCGCGGAAGAGCTGTGGTATCCGCAAATGTCATCGATGGCAACACCTCGACAATCGGACCATTTAATGCCAGGTTATTGAAAACATCAAACGAATTATCCGCATCAACTGTACGGACAGTGATATCTTTGTTTTCAGTTAAGGAATTATCAAAGAACGTGACCGAAGCATCTTCCAAAGGCGAAATCACCGTTCTGGAAGCCCCCTTCGCAACAGCACCTCCCACAATCAAGTCAAATGTACTGTAATAATAGGCTTTACCATTCTGTGAGTTACCCCAAGTAAGCAGGAACTGCGTATTTCCTTGCAGCTTGTTCACATTAAACCAGCCAAGCCGATAATCTCCTGAAGAATCCGTCCATATGCTGTCACGCCATACAGAATCTAGCATTGATTTCGGAACAGAATAAAAAGTATTTCCGTTCATGTAAGCCAAGCTGTATTTAGTTTTCTCCTTCAGTTTTGCGCGAAGTTCAACATATTCTGGAATACGTTTTTCGCCGACTTTATCCTTATATTTAATGACAAAGTCTGACGCTGCGGGAAAATTCCCCGCGGCTTCGAAATGGGAATGTTCCGACGAATCAAGGAACATAAGGTAGGCAGAATCAATGACGACTTCCTTTTGCCACTGATTCGGCTCATAAATTACATCCATTCCAACACGAACAGGCTTTGTACGTTTCGGAATTTCCATTTTTTTCTCAATCCGGCGAATATATTTATGAGCGTTCCATCTTTGGGCTTTCACATACAGAGTATCATTTGACTGGCTATACAAAGATGTATCTAATCCGTCAAGGACATAGTTCAGATAATACTGCAAGCCAGCTTCGCTTCGAGGCGCTTTTCCAAGCGCTGCATAATATCGGCGAGAAGATTCATCATATTTACGAGAATCCAAGGAAATTATAACATTTCCCGAATCATTTTTAGTAATCAAAGAATCAATTAGACCTAATTCTTTTATGGAATTAGGATCCACATCCAAATTTACATCTAGTAAATTCACAAAACCAGCAGAATTCGCCAAATTCTTGAAATATGTTCCTCTAGAAAAGACTCTCTTCCATTTAGAACTATTGTAGTCATTCACATAATAATGAATTTTTGATGCAGCAGCATAATACTTAACCGTATCATTGCTTTCAGGAATAGAATCTTTTGCTAAAGGAAATGTAATCCAATATCCTGTAGTATCATTGAAGAACTTATCTGTTTCCGCAACGACCTTGTTATAACTGACAAAGACATCCATATCACCATGTTTGAGCATATCCGTAGAAAGAATACCGTTCTTTAGACTTGTAACCCAATTATGATAGGGAGTGCCGTTCTCTTCTTTTGCAATCACATCCGCAATAAAATGAGATAACGTATCTTTATCATAGAATTTAAATGTAAAACGAGATGGTTTTTCATAGTTTTTAATTTCATCTGGGAAAAGGAATATGTTTTCTTTAATATCCATTTCGGACGCCTTGAAAAACGGCAAATGTTGCGTTTCGAAGGCTGTTACACGTCCATACTTCTTATTGAAAGTCCATTTCGTTCCGTCATAATAATTATTGCGACGCGGATCTTTCGACAGACCTTGAGTTTTTTCAATTGCAAGCAGATAGCCCGATGTATCACCATAAATGGTCCCGTTCGTAGCGTCAAAACGAATTGTACGATTCACTAAATTGTCATAGCCAAAACCAGCATTCCAATAGAAATTAGGAATTCCAATCTGCAAAGTGAATGAAATTTGCTCAAAGCCTCTGTCATTATTATAGCACGATTCTCCATTTCGAACCTGGCCAAGATTATGATAAAAATAAGTCTTGTGTATAGGACATTGCTCTAAACCAATATCAGCCCAATCCATAGTCCATACCACCTTTGGATAACTATATTTGCGAATTGATTCACATTTAATTGATTGTGGTACAATTTCTAACATGAATAAATTCGCCTCGGAATTGTACCCCTCACTCTTGTACGTACAATCATGCAACGAATCTGCAATACATCCATCAGGCAGCTTGTTCCACGCCCCCCACTTGACAGCTATATCATTTTCATGGTTCCTTGTAGGAATAGGCATAGTATAATTAAACCAAGCAAAAGCTTGCCTCACATTACTAGCCAAAGCCTCTACAGAAGAATCCTTCATATACGCAGGAAATGCATAAACTTTCAACACTGAATTCTCATGTATAGAGAACGCACGGCCATCATCAATGGATCCTACATTTGCCGAGAAAAACAATGTATCAAGTTCCGTTTTACCCTTATAAAACCGAATGAATTTTTTCCTATACGCATGGTGCGATTCTCCATCATAAGTGGGCTTTCCCGAATCGCATCCGTTCTTATCCAATTTTTCATCAAAATCAATCAACACCACCAAATCCAAGGTGTCTCTCTGCCTCAAGATTCCGAGGCTGAATCTTTCTGCTTCGAAACCTAGAGGTTTCTGTTTACCCGTAACAGCTGTTTTCACATTCAACGAATCGCGAAGACTGTCCGGCAAATACCATCCACTTAAATTTGTACGCAAGAGATAATCGGCAACAGGTTCGTAACGGTATTTATCTCCAGAATAAGGGTCTTTTTTCGCCTCCGAAACATAGATACTGGGGCTAGTAGAATTCTTCGGGTCTTCAGGAGTCATCTTAAGCATTGACTCGGCATATTTTACGTTAAACGTCATCTCAGTAGAATCCGTTTGCACGGAATCCTTTCCAGAATCGCTACCAATAAATGATTTCGCCTTTAGCACAACCGTATATAATCCATCTGCATTTTCCGGGACATCAAAGGCATTTTTTCCGGACCATCTAATACTGTACGCAGAGTCAGATGCAAAAGCTCGATGCGGTATGCTATCCAGCAAGCTTGTGGCAAATGTCCCCTTCGAATCCTTTATGTACATCCAAACGCAAGCATCCCGGTTCTTGATGCCGTAGCGAATTTCCATGGAATCTAGCCGGTAAGCCACAGAATCCCCATTATCAATATTCTTGTTGAGAATAAGAAAATCCGGCACGGTGTTTGGAAGAACCACCTTGAGTACTGGTAGCTCCACATTTATCACCTTGGTTTCTACATGTACGTGCGGAGCTTTTGTTGTATTTTCTGTCACCTCGGCAACTAACCTTACAGGTCCTTCGGCAGGGAATGCCCCCGTTTCGGCCAACCCGTTCCACACAAAATTCAAACCATATCCCTGCGGATCAGCCGTCCATCCTGTCGTGAGCGGTGACATATACCGTTCTTCCAGGCCATTTACCCAATAAAAACCACTTTCTAGACTATTACCAAAATAAACTGGGATATTTACTCGATTTGTATCAACAACATAGCCCCTATCTAGCGCTATGCGGAAGGCCGCCTGTGCATTAAGAACAATATGCCCCGACTGCACAGAAAGTTTCATCACGCTGTCCGTATACGATGGCGGGATCCATTCGGGATAATCTTCCAGGTAAGTTTTGACAATGCTGGCAGAGGTAAAATCGAACAGCATCGATTCAATTTCACATCCCGATTCCATATTCTTGCCTTCGGGCTTCGCACAAGTCTGTCCCATTTTTTTCGAATCGTACATCACCTGTAGCCCAAGCGTATCACCGATATTTTTCCAGCGGAGATGATATGTCCCGGCTGAATCTTGATAGAACCAAACGCCCGAAGATGTCGCATTAACTAGTGAATCCGAGGGAATCCCATAATAAGGATTACGCCATACCTTTTGGGCGGCCCAGTCCTTTAAACCAACACCTTTTTTATCTTCCGCATATACACGAAGCTGGTAACTACTATTAAATGCGCCCTCAAGATGTAGTGTCACAGAAACAGAATCGTCACCAGCGGTAAAAGACTGTTTTGAAACATTGAAAACAACTGTCGGATGATTTACAGCACCGCTATCTTCAGGTGGAGTAACAATCACTTTTGACACATCCGCTTTCCAGTCATCACAAGTCAAACAAGATGATACCGCTAACTCGATACAAACAGAATCTTCGTCAAAGCCCTCATTTTTTAAATAACCAAGCACGCCTTCGGTACTCTGTGATATGCGTGAATAATTATGCAAGGAATCCTTTTGTTGCCGATTTGAGGCAACAACATCAATTTTATCTCCCAGCCATTCCTTATCGGCACATTTCTTGTAACGAAGCCGATAAACTGCAGTAAGGGAATCACTTGATGAAAGTGGCGGAGCTATTCCTACAATCGGTATAAGTCTTTCTGATGATTCTGTTTTGTTCGCAACAGGATATACAATGTTCGGTGAACGGAAACCTATATGGAACAAATCTGTACGCACAGATGCATTTCCTGCAGCATCTATACATGCCACCTCAAGATAGCGTTTTCCCTTTTCTGTTCCAACAGCGGTGCTATCTAGCGCAAAAGAAACCGAGTCCGATTTCAACAAGGAGTCTTTTCCGTTGCGTGAAATCACACGCCATGTTCGGTCGGCATCACCACCCGAAACACGATAATGGCAATACATTCCTGTTTTGTTGGAATCGGCATCATATGACTGATTGACCCTAATGGTTGCCGAGAAGGCATTGTCATCGTCCGGATAAACGAGGCGGCGACTTACGAGACTCACAATATTCGGCGCAGTACGATCTACACGGACCATTTTCATAGCAGTAGAGTCTGACACATTCCCTGCTCTATCGCGAACATTTGCACGAATCTTATAAATACCATCTGCCAGACGCAATCCCGATGGTTCTATCCAAGACTTTGTCGCGAGATCTTCTTTCACCCAAACAGAATCGCCAGCACGACTAACCTTCGCGGAGTCTCCGACATGCTCAAAATTCCAAGATACCAGAGCCAAAGCCGAATCTTGATCAGGATGAAGTTCTTTAATCTTATACGAAATTTTAAGAAGACTATCATCTGCAACATATGTAAAGCGACTGTCTCGCACCGGACGGGAAAGGGATGCATAAGGATTCGCCAAAATTATTCCTGTAGCAAAAGATGTACCCGTAGTATCAACAGCAAATGTCGCGCGCGGTTCTATTTGACTTACAATAGGGGCGGTCCTGTCTATACGGAACATTGCGTAGACAGTCGTATCGTTTAAGCGGGCAGAAGAATCACGGACACATTTCCAGTCCGCATCTGTCAAACTTTTGGGACTACCCATAATCTTGTTGACAAGGACATTCACGGAATCATACATCGCGCGATTAGGCACAGCATAATCCAAAGCGTAAGCCTTAATGCGATATAGGCCATCAGCAAGGTTCCTGCGAGTATCAGCAGAAATTTCATCCCACGAAATGGCAAAATTCCTAGCGGCCGCGTCATACATTGCAGGAAGACTAATAGAACCCGAACAAACCGCTTTACTTATAGCCGAATCACCATGAGCCAATACGCACGCCGTATCAAGATTCCAACGCATAGCGCGAATATCTGGGGTCTTAGAATCACCGCCATCCCATTTGTACCGAACGACAAAACTAGCGCTGTCTGGATTGACAAATCCGTTGTCCGTATACAGACTGAATTTTGGAGGAATTCGGTCGATTGTAAATGATGCGTTATAGAATTTTGATGTGTCAAGGGCCTTTTCCAGCGAATTATAGGCATAGGCTCTAAACTGCCATGTATATTGTCCATCAGAGAGCTTATCCATCTGCTGACGGGATTCAAAATCCATATCTTGCTCGCCATTTGGCGTTCCAGTCATCTTTAGACGGGTTCCGTGTTCAATATCGTCCCCCTTATAAACGACATCATAGGCACTGTCAACTCTAAAGCCTTGATAATTAAGAACACTTGCATGCGCTTCGAAACCTTCAACACTATTGAGCACCACATCTCGCGTAGGCCAATTGGATCCAAGCAAATCTTCAGTCGCTTTGTACATATAATAGAAGCGTTGCGTATTTGAAAGACCAATCTTGTTCACCGTCGAAATCGTAACTGTGTTCTGGTTGTCCTTCTGAATTGCTAACTTATTTGTTATGCCGTAATCGTCGGGAATAAAATCAAACTGGCCATTTTTCTTGACAGGGTGGCGAACCGTCTTTTTTGACTTACCCCAAGACTCGCCCGCACTCCGCTGATACACCTTACAAGCTTTTTCATCATCCTCTGCTTTTGTAATATCACACTCCCAAGCAATCTCAGTAACAAAATTGAAATTCATGCGTATTTGGCGTAACCTGTGCGGCATCAGGTCATCAACGACAAAAGAGTACTTGTTTATCCAGTCCTCGACCGTAATCGCGGGGACTTCATAACGCTCCACATGGCGAATAGGGACATAGTCCGAGGTATCCTTTCCTTCAGGGGTAAGTCCGTCCACTTTTTCCCAGCGGTCCACCTTCACGCCCATCTTGGACCAGTCGGATTCCGACTTGAAGCGGAGAGGCGTTGTCAAGCCCGAAAGGGATTGATTCTTATGGGTTGATGTCAAATCGTTTGACGACTTGAATAAACCTACAGCACAACTTGTCGTCTTTTTGACTACAGCGTCTTTCGCCGTATCGCCAGAAGCAATGTAATAGCAGTTATGGTTCAGGGTGGAGACATCCCGTGCGGAATCACTCATCCCCTGAAGTTGGTTCAATGTCGCCGTATCGTTCAACGCCAAGTTCACGAAAGGACGCTCGTAAAGGAAATCTTCCATGAGGTATGGAGTATATGAAGACGTCCCTGACTGTATCGGAGCAAAAAAGTTTTCGGCAGACTGCATTGTATCCAAATTAGATGCATAAAGTGGGATTTGATGAGAATTCGTAAGATCACTTATTCCTGACTTTAATGATAAAGCCATAGAATTGGCTATAAGAATCGCAGAAGCTGTTCCTAAAGCCATTTTTGCAATTTCAGCGGATGTTGGGAACAATAGCCCCACAGTGTAGTCAATTAGAAGTATTGCATCGGCACTCGTTTCAAGGATAAAAGCGGCATCACCAACATCACTTGATGTTGCAGGAGCCGCATTAAAATATGAACGATTCACATCAACTTCTTTATCATTGAGAATATCAACATTCTTTCCTTCGCTTGAAGTTGCAGGAACAATGCTACTTCCATTATCTTGTACTGGGATACCAGCAAAACCCATTATCGCAGATGTAATTGCATTCGCATTTCGCGCAGAAATATCCCCCGTTCCCATCAGTTGACTACCAAAATTTGCAAGCGGGAGCGTAAAATTGTCTGGAAATAGATAACGAATGAATTCAAAAAGTCCGTAATCAATTAAATCTGGATCTGTAAAAGTCATACCGTGTTTACTCGCAAGAATTCGAAACATCGGTAGCGAGTCTATTTTATTCTTGAAACTGAGTTTGTTAAGAGAATCTATTGTTTGATAACCGTCATTCAAAGGATCAACATAATAGACTAAGGAGTCGTCAGGATAATAGTATTCGGGGGCATTTACTTGAGTCAACCCATTTCCTATTTTTTCAATCGCAAAAGTCGCCCCCAACATACTCATTGCAATTTTAAACGCAGGGGCACTACCTTTCACTAAAAAACAAGGTACGGCAACTACCACTGCTGCGGGAATCGCCTTATAGAAATCTTTGACTATTTGTTCTGTAAAATTATCTATCCGAATACCTTTTTTCAATTGCATATTCAAAGCACCGGTCCCTTCATGCGGGCTATCAAGCGTGATTATCTTGTCCACATCGCCATTGTAGAAGTTTCCTTGCACATACTCGCGAGAAACAACACCACCCATCGAATGGCCGATAAGGATGTAACGGGAAGCTAGTTGACGGTAAAGATCAGGGTATTTACGGATGGAATCGAGGGCTGTCTGACCATGCAAGTCTTTTGTTGAATCATTTTCGTCAACAGCAAATCTTGCCTTCACTTCTTGAGCTTCTTCAAACAATGCACGCCGTTTACCAAATTTGAGATTACCATTTGTCTTAGCATTCCACATTCGGTCACCCATCTCATGAGCATTGTTCAAAGAACTATTTGCAGGATTTGTAAAGGAACGCCAATTGTAAATGTAGGCATTAGAAGGATTTCGTTCGTCTCCAATATCAGGTTCCTCAAAAATTTTTGAACCGATCCACTTTGTAATGCGGTTATCAGAAGTATAGGATCCAAGTGTAGCGTCACCTAAGTATTCTGAGGTAGAGTCAGCTTCCTTTAAATTTTTGTCCTCATCAATCCCTTTATCTGAACCATATGCTCCATGAACCATTAGAACATTGTAATTCGTTATAGCTTCCATTGGTTTTGGAACAGCCCAAGATATAGCAGTAAAAGCCATCAAAAGAAGACATACAATCAACCGCTTCATTATTTATCCTTTTTTTTCAACCCCTAATATGTAATGTATACATTGTTATCTTTATTTTTAAAGGAAATTCCTTTAGACGAAGCTGATGCAAAGCACGTAATTTTTCCATTCTCTAGCAGACAAACATCTCGTTCCAACAAAAGAATATGCCCCTGAAATTGCAAGACGGCTTCTGCAGTCCAGGAATAATTATTTTCCAATACGTGTTCCAAGCTATCATTTATAAACAACGAGGAAGTTCTTTCTTCTTTATCAAATTTCAAACAGTAAACATCATCACCCCATGCCCGTATATCACCACACTTCTGAATCCACTTTAAATTTTTATCCAGTCGCTTATAAGTTAACGTTTTCTCTACCGTATCCAAAACTGCATATTGACAACTGTCACCTCCAGCAAAGAGCTTTCCACCCAATGCAATAAAGCTATCGCCCAGCCACTGATGCATACGATTAACTTCAAATGTTTGCGAACATTCTTCGTTTTTTTTAAGCAATTTTATCTCATGAGCTGTTTCGCCAATTTTCCATAATAGAAAGTTTTTTCCTTCCCAACGCCATATAATAGAATCAGTCAATTGATACCATCGATAGCCGCCGCTTTTGTTTGTAAGGGAATCTGTCCAACGAGGTCCATTTTCCTGCACTCGGTAATTGTATATCAACATTCTATCATGGCCACAAGATGTTTCCTCGCTGTAGGATCCATTCCAACCTTCCGTAATCTCATGCCAATGTCTGCAATCCGTCACAATCACAAGCGAATCATTAACAAATCCAGCAACAGATTCATCACTGCGATATTTTCCCCATTCAAAAGAAACCTTGTCTCCGCACCCCCACATGCCTACACACGCAAACGCGAGCGCCAAAATCGCAAACAATCCTTCAATTTCAGACTTTTTCAACAAATTTTTCATACTCTATTCTCCTTAAAACTTTTTCTGCGCATTTTACTACAAAATAATAGCAAACCAAGTTGCATATTCAGTGCACCGGTCCCTTCATGCGGGCTGTCTAGAGTAATTATCTTGTCTACATCGCCATTGTAGAAGTTTCCTTGCACATACTCGCGAGAGACGACTCCGCCCATGGAGTGACCGATTAAGATATAGCGAGAAGCTAGTTGGCGATACAAATCTGGATGATTGCGCATAGAATCAAGAGCTTCTTGGCCATGCAAGTCCTTCGAAGTATCATTTGGATCTACTACAAACTTAGCCTTCACCTCCTGCGCTTCTTCAATCAAAGCCCGACGTTTTCCATATTTATCATATTTGTTCCAAGTTCTATCGCCAAGTTCCACAGCATTGTTTATAGAACTATTAGCAGGATTCGTAAACGCCCTCCATGTGTATATAGAAGAAGCACGAACAGCATCTTTAGCATTATCCCAATCAGGTTCTTCAAAAATATTTCGGCTAATCCAGTAAGTAATACGATCCTTGTGGTCGCCATATCGTCCAATATGACCAGACCCTCGATAACTGTCATATGTCGCCTCTGGAATTGATTTGTCTGCACCAAAGCCTTGATCAGCTCCTAAAGCACCATGAATCATCATCACATTGTAATTCGTAATGCTTTCCATAGGCTTAGGAACGGCCCAAGACACAGCTGTAAAAGCTACCAAAAGAATACACGCAATTAATCGTTTCATTATTTAACCTTTTTCAAGCCCTAATATGTGATGTATACATCGTCTTCTCTATTCTTAAAAGAAATTCCATTAGACGAAGCTGATGCAAAGCACCTAATTTTTCCATTCTCTAACATGCAAACATCTCGTTCCAACAAGAGAATATGCCCTTGAAATTGCAAAATAGCTCCTGCAGTCCAGTAATAATTATTTTCCAAAACGTATCCCAAGCTATCATTTACAAACAACGAAGAAGTCCGTTCTTCTTTATCAAATTTCAAGCAATACACATCATCATCCCACGCTCTAACATCATCACATTTCTTAATCCATCTTAAATCGTCGCCCAGTCTTTTATATGTAGTTGTTTTTCGAATCGTATCCAGCACAGCATACTGGCAGTATTCGCTTCCCAAACTATCCAAATCAAAACCCTCAATATCGGGATTTAATTTATTGCCCATTACCAGTATTTTCCCATCTAACCAAGGCCGCAATTTCGTGGAGTAACGAACATCTATAGAACATCCGTCAAACACTTTTTTTACTTTCATCTTGTGTGGCTTTGAGCCTATTTTCCAGAACGACACTTCCGATTTTGGGTCTCCGCCCCATATTACAGAATCTGAAAGTTGTCCCTTAACATAATTAAAATCTTCTATATCATCGTTATCCAACGTATCCGACCATCTAGGCCCATCTTCTTGAACGCGATAGTTAAAGACACGGAGCCTCTGATGACCAAAACCACTTTCATCACCATGATCTTGCACAAAGCTTCCCAAATCCCGGTGCCATTGCTGGTAATCATACACAATGGCCAAGGAATCATCAACGAAACCAATTACTTGAGCAGCTGATTTAGGAAATGTTTTAGACCATTCCACATCGCCACCGCACCCCCACATGCTTACACAAGCAAGTGCAGCCAAGGCAACAACAAATAGTTTTTTTACTTCAACCATCATAAAGGAGACCTCCTTTGTCACCAGTCCATAACTAGGAACGGCTCGGGAATATGTGACGAGAAACTCACATAAATATACTTTATATTTTGTACAAAATCAAGCAATACTGTAGAACCGCTGCGTGTTCGAAAGGCCTATCTTGTTCACCGTCGAAATCGTGACCGTATTCTGGTTGTCTTTTTGTAGCGCAAGTTTGTTATAGTAACCGTAATCATCGGGATTAAAGTCAAACTGACCGTTCTTCAGCACAGGATGCTTGACAGTTTTGAGGGTTCTTTGCTTCGCAACCTTTTTCCCATTTTCCATAACAGTGTCAACCACGACAACGGAATCCCACTGTCCGCCGCCAGTACGTTTATACACATTACATGCATCATCTGCCTGCGGATCCTTCTTTATATCGCACTCCCATGCAATTTCTTCCTGGAAGTTGAAGTTCATGCGGATCTGGCGCAACCTGTGCGGCATTAAATCATCAACGACAAAAGAGTACTTTTCGATCCAATCTTCGACCGTAATCGCGGGGACTTCATAACGCTCCACATGACGGATGGGGACGCCTTTCTTGTTTTCAGAGCCGTCCGGATGCAAGCCGTCCACTTTTTCCCAGCGGTCCACCTTCACGCCCATCTTGGACCAATCGGATTCGGACTTAAAGCGGAGAGGCGTTGTCAAGCCCGAAAGGGATTGATTCTTATGAGTAGATGTCAAATCGTTAGACGATTTGAACAAGCCCAAAGCACAGTTTACTCCATTCTTTGAACCAATGTAATAACAGTTGAGGTTTAGTGTTGATTTTTCACGGTCCGTTGAAGACATTCCCTGAAGTTGGTTCAATGTCGCCGTATCGTTCAACGCCAGGTTCACAAAAGGACGCTCGTACAGGAAGTCTTCCATAATCAGCGGGTTTATCGTCGTGTCGTTTACGGAGGAACCCGCAATCGGCGAAACCGAATTCGAATAATCCGCATGCCAGGTATTTTGGTTTGCATAAACACTATCTATTGGCAAATTATGCGATTTTATTGGCAAATTATGCGATTTCTCAATTTCTGCAAACAAATTTTCAGAAGCTAGTGATACAGCAATATTAGTCCCTGCGGCAACCGATCCCACACCCAAAGCGATATTTGCTGCCATCCTGGCACCTTCAAACCATGATAGCGAAACATCAACGGCCATACAAGCGAAAGCCGTTGACAACGTAATTGCGCTAACCACTCGCCATCCGTCCTCATCGTCAATCGGAGCAGCATCAAAATGGAAGCGTTTCACATCGGCAACTTCATCCTTCAAACTTTTGGTATTCTCCGCCCAACTTGAAGCTTTTGGCACAATATTTGTCCCCTGCTCATGAACAGCGGCAGACGCCGCAAAGCCCATCGTTGCGGCTTTGGACGCAAGGGTAAAAGCTTCTAGACTTGTAAAATCATCACTTTGGTCCAACTGGGATACAAAATTAACAACAGCATGTATTATTCCTTCGGGGATAAGATATCCCAATGGGGTCGTCACATACTTGTACGGATCTGAATAGGTAATGCTCTTCTCGCCACCCATTAGCCTAAACATGGGTTGATTTTCACTTGCTTCAATTTCTTTCAAATATGAGATATTCCCTTTTTGGGGTTTGTCACTTGGATTTACATATTTAACCAGAGGGTCTTCATCCGTGTAATCCTGCAAACCACCCTCTATTATGAACGGAGCAATGCTATTTGAAAGTCCATGCACGGTAGCCCAAATGGCAGCACCAAGTCCAACCATCTTTGACATAAATGAATATCTAGTATTTAGGGCAAAAAGACCCCATGCCACAGCAGTTGACACGACGCTTTCTGAAATATTGAAGCCATGCTTGACCAAATTGAGTTGCATCTCAAGTGCACCCGTGCCCTCGTGTGGAGAATCTAGAGTGATAATCTTATCTACATCACCATAATAATAGATGCTATTCTGCGTGTACTCACGAGCAACCACTCCGCCCATCGAATGACCGATTAGGATATAGCGAGAGGCTAATTGACGGTATAGATCAGGATTTTGGCGAATTATTTGGAGAGCCTTCTGCCCCTCCACCATTTGTCCAAGAGAATCAGGAACTTTCCATGTTTTAACTTCCTGAGCTTCTTCCACAAGTGCTCGGCGACCACCAAACTTTCCATCCGCATTCCATGTCCTGTTCCCCAATTCAATCGCATTTTCAATCGAACTATTTGGGGGAAGCGAAAATGCTCGCCAGTGATATACGCAGGAATTATGTACAGCCTCATAGGCACTGTCGTATACAGGTTCCTCGAATATTCGTGTTCTTAGCCATTGGTTCAAACGAGGTTTTTTCTCATTCACTTTTTCAACATAACGGCCAATATTCGCATTGCCAAGATAATTCATCGCATCGTAAGCTTGCGGAAGATTTGAATTTTCCTCAAAGCCCTGCAATTCTCCATCATCATTCTTATGGCCATAGGCTCCATGCAAAAGCATCACATTGTAGTTTGTAATACTCTCCATAGGTCTCGGAACAGCCCAAGACACAACGACAAAGGTCATCAAAAGTAAGCTTAACAAAAAAATTTTCTTCATATTTTCCCTATTTATAACTTACAATTTCACCACTTTCATTTTGGAATTCCGGTCTGCTAGCCGACAGCAAATAAGTTTCGTACTGACGAATAATTTTTCTCTTTTCAAAATCAACAGAATGTATGTTTCCATTAATTCTGAGCATTTTTCCGTACAAAATAAAATTTCTATTTCCCATATAACTTTTGGTCCATTCTGGATGTTCAATCATGTCTGATTCATCATTATCCACCCATAGACTAATTCCCAAAGAGTCTCTTTTCAAAGCAATACAAAAAATTTCATTATTATACGCACTCACGTCATCACATTTTTCAATCCACTTCAAGTTTTCGTCTAGTTTCTTATACGTAATCGTCTGCGCCACCGTATCCAAAACGGCGTACTGGCAAGCATCACCAGTAGCATTTAGAGATTTCTCATCCAACGCAAGAATGGTTCCGCCAAGCCATTTGCGTAATCTACTAATGCGAAAATCAACTTTACAACCATCCAAAACCTTTTCTATTTCCAGTTCATTCGGTTTTTCGCCTATTTTCCAAAAAGTCATCACAGGCCCTTCCCATACTTCAGTGTAAAGAGAAGTTTGCCCCCCCCATATAACAGAATCACTCAACTGGCCCAGGGCATAATTACATTCATCATTAAAATTATCCAACGTATCCGTCCACCTAGGACCAGCCTCTTGTACCCTATAATTGAAGACGCGAAGGCGCTGGTGACCACGCCCTTCAATAGCATACCCATCGCTAGTTTCTTGGGTCCATTCCTTGTCATCGGCAACAATTACCAAAGAATCGTCAATAAACCCAACAATATGGGGACGACTATAATAGCCAAAGAACTCTCTTTCCCCATCTTCAGGAAACCAATCCCCACATCCCCACATGCCTACACACGCGAGCGCAGCCAAAGCAACAACAAGTAGTCTTTTAATTTCAACCATCATAAAGGATACCTCCTTTGCCACTAGCCCAAAACCAGGAACGGCTCGGGTATACGTGACGAGAAACTCACATAAATATACTTTATATTTTGTTCAAAATCAAATATAGTGGCTTGGACCAGTCTGATTCGGACTTGAAGCGGAGCGGCCTTGTCAATCCCGAAAGAGACAGATTCTTTTGAGTTGAATTCAAGTCATTTGCCGACTTGAAAGGAGCTTGACATGGGATTCAATTATTTCAAGACTTTGTTGTAAACTTCAATCTGGCGGTCAATGATTCCGTCCCAGGTGAAGCATTCGTGGATGCGCTTCTGGGAACCCACGAGCAATTGCTTTACGAGCTCGGGCTCGGCGGCGAGGCGCTTGTAAGCGTTTGCGAGGGCCTCGGGGTCTTTTTCGGGAACGAGGATTCCCGTTTCGCCGTCAATGACAACGTCAGGGATTCCGCCCACATTGCTTGCCACAATGGGGAGGCCGAGTTCCATGGCCTCAATCAGCACGACGCCGAGGCCTTCGGTGTCGCCCTTGCTGTCGACAATCGCCGGGAGCGTGAAGACGTTGGCGGACTTGTATTCGTTGGCGAGCGCTTCGGGCGAAAGCTTGCCGGTGAAGATGATTTCGGCGGAATTACCGGAGACATGCGCGGCGAGTTCTTTCAGCTGTTCGGTCAAATCGCCGACGCCGACGATTCGGATTTCGAACTGGTCGCGGGGCAGGTACTTGGCCGCTTCAATCAAGTAGCAAATGCCCTTGCGTTCAATGTGGCGCCCGACGAACAAGATTTTGAACTTACCGTTTATTGCATGCGGTTCGGCGTTCCCCGTCCCCGTCTCTAAAGTTGTTCCGTACGGACTCCATTCAACATCCACATTGCGAAGCGCCTTGATTTTGCTGGCGGTAAAGCTCGAATTCGCAAACACGGCCTGCGCCTGGCTAATGGCAAATTTAAGGAGCGGCTTGACCCATTTCTTTTTGCGGATGAGCAGGAGTTCTGCCCCGTGGAAATTCAGCACCAACGGTATTTTGAACAACTTAGCGGCACCGAGCGCGATGTAGGCGTGCGGAAACGGCCAATGCGCATGGATGATGTCGGGCTTAAACTTGCGGCAGATTTTAATGCACTTGAAGAACCCGCTGATGATATAGGGAATCGCCAAAAGCTGCAACCAGGGCTTGTTCGCCATTTTGCTCGGGGCACCTTCTTCGTGGGTCAGGAATTCCCATTTGGCGGGCGCATAGCGAAAACGGTTCACCTTGACGCCGTCGATCTCGTGGCTCTTCAGCCCCTTGTACGCAGGCGCCAGAACCTGAATATCGAGGCCCGCCTTTTTGAGGTGCGCAATCGAGGTACGCAACCAAGGAACTTCGGCATCTTCGTGAAAGCGCGGGTAAACCGAACCGATGACTAAAACTTTTTGAACGCCGGATTGTTCTGCCATAACTACACAGCCGCCGGCGTGGGCACGTTCTGAATGCAAGCCGGGTAAAGGATCGGCTTGACAACTTTGTCCAAAATAGCCTTGATTTTTCCATTATTGTCGGCATCGGCCTTCTGTTCGATGCGGCCCTTCACGCGCAACCAGCCATCGAGTTTGGAATCGAGCAAAAGCATGCCGATTCCCGATTCGTGTTCCAGGAACCCGATAATATCGCTTCCACGGCTACCACTATTCAATACAGAAAAAAGAGCTTTCCAAAATTGATTGAACTTGTCTTCGTCAGGTAATTCCTTACGCAGGGTTTCAAAGTCGAATTCGAGATAAACAAACGAGCTATTATCCTCATCGCTACGGATAATTTCTTCTTGACAACGTCTTTCAAAGATCTCTTCGGTATAGATAGAGATGTTATACTTGTGTTTTCGTATCAAATTGTAGAGGAACTCTTTCATCATCGACTCAAATTTAGGCTATTTTTATACCATGCAACGATTGTTAAAATTGAAAAAAGTGCTCAAGAACAGCATTTTGGCGACCTCCGTCGAAAATTTCAAGGGAATCAGGTCCGGAACCGCAAAATACCGCCACCTGACCGCAGACGAGATCCAGGTTCTTGAAAAGAATGGCAACCGCTCTGAATCCTGGGACAAGATCATGGTCGAACCCGACTTTGATCCGAACCGCATTATCCGTTCATCCTTCATGGGCGAAGTCTACTTGCCGAAATTCTTTGGAACACTCCTGTTGCCGGGCGACGTGTCGTTCCCCACAGGCATTTACGACAGTCTTGTGCACAACTGCTTTATCGAAAATGCACTGGTCCATAAGGTGGCCATGCTCAGCAACATTCTGGTGCGCAGCAGTGCGGTTATCCAAAACGTAGGCTCCATTATCAGTAGCGGAAAAATCAGCTACATGATCGGGAATTCCATGCACGTGGGTAACGAAATGGGCGGACGCAAAGTCGCCGTGTTCCCCGAAATCACCATGGAACTCGTAGAAGCCCAGCTGTTTCACAAGCCGGACCCCGAAGTCGCAGCAGCCTTCGAAGAACAGCTCAAGGCTTACCGCGAAGAGACCGCATTCCCCTTTGGCATCGTAGGCAAGGGCGCAGTCATCTGTAACACCAACATCATTCGCAACAGCTGGATCGGCGCCCACGCCCGTATCGAAGGTGCCGAAAAAATCCGCAACTCCGTGGTGCTTTCGTCGCTTGAAGAACCGAGCCACGTTTACGATTCCGTGATTCTCGAAAATTCAAACGTGCAAAAGTCGGTCACCATTCACACCGGTGCCGAAGTACAGGGATCCGTGCTCATGAGCCGCACTACGGTCGCCTGCAAAGCGATTGTGAAGTCTTCGATTATTGCACCGTGCTGCCACATTGAAGAAGGCGAAGTGAACAGCTCCTATATGGGTCCCATGACCCAAATGCACCATCATTCCCTTTTGATTGCGGCCCTTTGGCCCGACGGATGCGGCAACTTGGGTTACGGCGCCAACGTAGGCAGCAACCACACTGGCCGTATGCCCGACCAAGAAGTCATGCCAGGCCAAGGCATGTTCTTCGGTCTCGGAGTAAACATCAAGTTCCCCGCGAACTACCGTGAATCGCCATTTACCTTGATTGCAACCGGGCTCACGACGCTCCCGCAGCGCGTCAAATTCCCGTTCTCGCTGATTCGCCCGGGTGACCCGCAACTGGTGGGAGTGGCTCCTCGCCTGAACGAAATCGTACCCGGTTGGAACTACGCCCACAACGCCTACGCGCTTGACCGCAACCTCTACAAGTATTCGCTGCGCGGCAAGGGCATTGTACCAGCCACCTTCTACAGCATCTTTAGCCCCGAAACCGTACGCTATGTTTTCGACGCTTACCAACGCCTGCAAGTGAGCGCTATTCGCGACATTTACACCAAGGAACACATTGACGGTCTCGGCGAAAACTTTATGCGCGAACGCATTCGCCAGCAAGCGCTCAAGACGTACCAGGAATACCTGGAACGCTATGCTCTTGAACTGATTATTACTTTGGTCGTAAACGATCCTAGCTTACAGACGCAACCCGTCAAGGAACTGCGCCGCATGGCCACAAACGACATCAACAAAGATGCCATTCGCGTTGTCACGTTGCCCGAAACCTTCGACGAATTGCTCAAGCGTTACCGCCTGCTAGAAAAAGACTGGTTCGAACGAGTAACCCACGGACTTGACAAAGACAACGAACGCGGTCGAGAGATTTTCGACGACTATGACGATGCGCACCCGATTGACAAGGGATTTACCGAATGGGAAAAATCCCGCGTCGAAGAAAAACTGCGCAGGCTGAATTCCATTGTCAAAACAGCCAAGCCCGAATAGCCCCGATGAGTTCTGCCACGCTGTTACTCGCCTTTTTGCTTGCCATTGAATTCATGGCACGGCTCGTGCTTGAAATTCGTGAGCGCAGACTTACGCAAATGCGTGGCGGCATTTTTGCCGTACTGCGCCTGGTTCCGCTATTGAACGATATCGTGCCGCTGCCGGAGAACCGCAAGGAACCGGCCGAAAACGAATTCGTGAAAAAGCACGAAGAGGGCCACAAGGAATTGCGCCATAGCATTTTGCGGAATCTGGCTAAAATTGCATTGTTGCTTTTGGCCGTGTGGCTCTTCGCCTTTTTGCTTGCAAGCCACGATATGTCGCTTGTACACTCAATCCTTTGGTTACACCTGGCAGCGATTCCATTTCGCACTCTTTTCCACTTGTACTGCTGGCACCAAGAATACGAAGCTGACCGCTATGCTTTCGAAAAACTCGGCAAAAAAGTCGCCAAGGCGGCCATGCGAAACCTCGCCGAAAGCGAAATCCCCTATACGAAATTATTCGCAGTAGTTTACCGCGAACACCCGACTGTCGCTATACGCAGTCAAAAGATCTTGAACAAAGAAATTAAAGCGGCTTAAGCCTCTTTAACGCTACGAGATTCGCGGCCGAGGGCAAGGATAACCGCATTCACCGCAAATGCGGCAATCAATAAAATATCCCCGGTATGGGCACCCAACGCCCCTGCGGGGCAAAGCTTACCGGCGAGGGCGAGGATTCCCCCTGCAATAATGGCCGCTCCCACGAACTTGGGCCTTGCCTTAAGGCCCCAAAGCCCCCACAAAACAGGAACGGTGAACGCTCCAGCATAAACCGCAAGAGCCAAAAGCAAGGTTCCGATAATGTCGGTAAACACCAGTGCAAACAGCAGGGCGACCATACCGTTCATAAAGATAAGGAATCTTGCCTGGAGCAGCGAGGGCTTGCGGCAAAAACCGTTAATGATGACAGAGCTACTCAGGAGAGTGGTGTCGGCACTGCTGAGAACCACGCTCAATAGCGCCAGTGCAAATAAGGGAATCAAAGCCGGCGGAAGCACCGCATTCGCAATGGCCGTAATGCGGGCCCCTTGTACGTTTTCAAGACCCACACCGAAAACGGCCAGGAATCCGATAATGAAGGCCACAGGAATCAGCGTACATGCCGCAATGGCAATGGCCTTCCTGGCGGTGACAATGTCCTTGGCGCAGAATACACGACTATAAATGTCGGGACCCGCCGTATAGGTAGTGCCATAAGTAAGAATCAGCAGGAACAAATCGAGAGGAGAGAAACTCTGGTTGAAGGGGAATTCAGGAGCCCCCTGCAAAATAGACGAAAGTGAAGCCGGAGTTTCGGTAGAACCGGACACTCCTCCAAACAGCGCAAAACCTGCAAGCAGGACAAGCCCCAAAATAATGAGGCAAGCCTGCAAAAAGTCGGTGCGCAAAATCGAAAGCTGACCGCCCGCGAGCGTGTAGCCCGTAAATACCGTTGCCGAAACAATGGCCGCCGCCGTGTACCCCATAGAAGTAAAAGTCATGAGCAGTTTTGCCGCGGCAATAATTTGAGCGGCCACAATGCCTGTCCACGCCACCGGAATCACAACAGACGCGACCACACGCGGGCCTTTGCCGTAAAGGTTTTCAACCAAGTCGGGTAGCGAGTATTTGCCATGGTTATAAGCACGTCCGGCAAAAGGAATCAACGCCAAAAGCCCGAGTGCGCCCACCAGCATAAACCAGCTCGCGGCCCCGCCGAGTTTTGCGCCGCTATCCACGGCGCCAATCACGGCCGACCCGCCAAGAATCGTCGCCACCAAGCTACCTGCAACCGCTTTCGCAGAAGCTGCCTTGCGCGCCACGAAAAAATCGGGAATGTCCTTTACGCGCCACGCACTGCGCAGGGCGATAAGCACCAGAACAACGAGGTAAGCGACTAAAGCGTAGGTCATGAGGATTCCTAAAACCATTAAAAATCGGCCTTAAAGATACAAATTTTGTATATTCTTTTGCACTGAGGTTTATATGTCTCGAATTTATAGCTCACTCGCAATTCTTTTTACCGCAATCGCATTTTGTGCCACAAGCGCCCTCGCCTTCGACGTGTCGGTCAAGGCGAACGTCGATAACGCCCAGGTGTTCGTGGGCGACATGTTCAATTACGAAATCCAGGTCGTGGCCCCCGAAAACGCAATCGTCGACTTGCCGAGCTTCGTCGGAAATCTCGGCAGTTTCGAAGTCAAGGAAATGAAGAACGAAAAGGTGACCGAGGGCATGCCCAAGGGTACCGCCAAATTCACCTGGCTTGCGACGCTCAACACCTTCGTGAGCGGCGATTTTTTGATCGCCCCGCAGCAAGTGAGCGCCGTCGTCGGTAGCGACACCGTCAAGACAAGCACCGACCCCGTGGCTGTCAAAGTTTCTACCCGCACCACCGGCGAAGAAGATGACATCCTGGAAGTCGAAGACCCGCTCGACGACCCGCGTCTCCCGCAATGGCTCTACATCGTGCTGATTGTCGTGGGGGTCGCGCTCCTCGTGTTCCTCGGCTGGTTCCTGCATAAAAAATTCGCAAAGGCTGGGGCAGTCCCGCGCTTGCCGCCGTACGAAGAAGCGGTACTCGCCCTCAAGGAACTCCGCCAGAAAAATTACCTCGCCGAAGGAAACCAGGGCGACTACTTTATGGCCCTCGGGTTCATTACCCGCCGCTACATAGAGCGCCGTTTCGAAGTCGATATTCTGGATGCCACCGTGGCCGAACTCAAGCAGCGCATGGCGCACGTGGCAGGCCTTCCGCAGGCCTACAAGGAATCGGTCGTGACGCTTGCCGTCGAAACAGAACCGGTCAAATTCGCCAAGATGAAACTCGAAGGCGAACGCTGCCGCTTCTGGGACGAATGGGCCGACCGCCTTTTGGAAGACACAAAGCCGACGCCGGAAGAGGAGCAGGCCAAAAAGGATGCGCTCAAGGCAGCGGTACAAACCGTAAAGGCAGAACGCGCCAAGGCATCAAAAAAGAAATCGTAGCAGATTCTACGAATTTCCTTTCAAGATTTCTTCGATATCGCCACGGCTCAAATAGAGCCGTTCATTTAGTGCATTTGCAATTCCGCAAAGGGACTTGCGACATGCCATCAAGATGTTGAAATCCTGCTCCACCACACTGGTTTCCGCCAGCTGAAAGTAATAGCAGGCCGCCTGGAAGCGCTGGTAATCCGGATCGCTCTTGTAAAGTTCCGCGGGCAATTCCTTCATGACCGTATCCAGATCGCAGGCAAAATCCTTGCGCATCAGGAATTCCGCCAAATGCCCCGCCATAGCGATATGGGCATCGCCCTCCAGCTCGCTGCCGGCAATGTGGGTAATGCCCGGACGTTCCTTGGACATGTCCATCTTCACGTATTCCAGCGGGCGCTTGAACAGATACGCAATCAGGGCGTGTCCCGCCTCATGATTGCACAACTTCTTGAATTCTTCTTCGCCGAAGAATTCCACCATGGATTCACGATTTAATTCTGACATTGTGTAAGCCAGCTATTGATAACGAATTCTTTCGTTTTAAGACGCCTTCTTGCGGCTTTTCTTGGCAGATTCCGGCTTCTTCTCCGAAGGAGCCTGCAAGCCGCTCTTCACAATTTCTGCAGTCACCACGAACTGCTTGTTGCCGGAGCCCGGCATTTCAAACATCGCCTTCTGCAAGGTCTTTTCCATCACGGAACGGAGGCCGCGAGCACCTGTCTTGCGGGCCATCGTTTCATGGACGATTTCCTTGAGGGCGTCGTCTTCGAACTTGAGCTCGATACCGTCCATTTCGAACAGGCTCTTGTACTGTTTGACAAGGGCATTCTTCGGCTGGGTCAGAATATTCAGGAGCGCAGCTTCGTCGAGTTCTTCGAGCGCAACAGCCACGGGCAAGCGGCCCACGATTTCAGGAATCAGACCGAACTGGATCAGGTCATCGGGTTCCAGGAGCTTGAAGAGTTCTGTCAGGGAATTTTCTTCGGCGCTGCGGATGTCGGCACCAAAGCCCATGCCGCCCGTATTCACGCGGCGAGAAATAATCTTGTCGAGCGTCTCGAAAGCACCACCGCAAATGAACAGAATGTTCTTGGTATTCACCTGCACCAGCGGCTGCTCGGGGTGCTTGCGGCCACCCTTCGGCGGCACGGCAGCCACCGTACCTTCCAAAAGCTTCAAAAGCCCCTGCTGCACGCCTTCGCCACTCACGTCGCGAGTAATGGAGGGGTTCGCCGTCTTGCGGGCAATTTTATCGATTTCGTCGATAAAGATGATACCACGTTCGGCGCGGGCCACATCGTAATCGGCAGCCTGCAACAGGCGCACAATGATGCTGTCCACGTCTTCGCCCACGTAACCGGCTTCAGTCAGCACGGTCGCATCGGCAATGGTAAAGGGCACATCCAAGAAACGCGCCATAGTCTGGGCCAAGAGCGTCTTACCCGAACCGGTCGGACCCACCAACAACAAGTTGGACTTTTCTACTTCCTGCGCATCGGGGTGGGTCTGCTTGTAACGCAGGCGCTTGTAGTGGTTGTACACCGCCACGGAAAGCGCGGTCTTCGCCTGGTCCTGGCCGATCACGTATTCGTCCAGGTGGGCCTTGATTTCAGTAGGTAGCGGGAGCGGCTTGGAAGAAGCCTCGGCAGCCGCAGATTCCTGCTTGGCGCGCACGCGGTCTTCTTCGATAATGCGGTGACACATCGCAACGCAGTCGCTACAAATCTGCACGCCTGCGCCCGTAATCATCTTCTCGACGCGTTCTGCAGGCTTGCCGCAGAAACTGCAAGTAACCGTCGGGTGATTTTTCCCGCTACGATACATTAAACGCCCTCTTTACGCGGAACAAAGATTTCATCGATGACACCGAAGGCCTTCGCTTCTTCGGGGCCCATATAGAAATCGCGGTCGGTCTTTTCGCGGACTTCGTCAATGGACTTGCCAGTATGCTTGGCAACGATTTCGGCCAGGGTTTCCTTGGTGCGCACGATTTCTTTTGCGGTAATCTGGATATCGGTCGACTGACCGGTAGCAGCACCCGACGGCTGGTGAAGCATAATGCGGGAATGCGGGAGCGCATAGCGCTTGCCCTTGGTACCTGCCGCAAGCAACACTGCAGCCATCGAGGCGCAGTTACCAATGCAGATGGTCGCAATGTTCGGGCGAACATGCTGCATGGTGTCGTAAATAGCCAAGCCTGCCGACACGTAACCACCCGGGCTGTTGATGTACAGCGTGATATCCTTTTCCGGATTCTCGTATTCAAGGAAAATCAACTGGGCCATGACGTTGTTCGCCACTTCGTCGTTAATCGGAGTGCCCAAGAAGATAATGCGTTCCTTAAGGAGACGGGAATAGATATCGTAAGCGCGTTCACCGCGTCCGGTGGTCTCAATGACGGTAGGGATGATCATTCAGTATACCTCTTACTTGTTTTCTTCAGCAGCCGGGCGGATACCAACGATGAAGTCGGCAGCCATCTGAACGCGGAGTTCGTCGCGGAGCTGGTTGATACGGCCGGACTGACGGAAGTGACCCTTGAGGGTTTCGAAGTCCACGTGGTAAGCGTCGGCCATCTGCTTCAGGCGAGCATCAACGTCAGCCTGAGCCGGCTTGATCTTTTCCTTGGTAGCAACGAAGTCGAGAATGCGGTGCTTCTTGATTTCGCGGATAGCTTCCGGAGTGAGACCGTTCAGCTGTTCTTCGGTCGGTTCCACCACGTCCTTTTCGCTCTGGGCATTACGGTTCAAGGTCCACTTGATGAGGTCGTAAACGCGAGCCTTCGGCACTTCGAACGGGTTAGCTTCGATAATCTTGTCGATAGCTTCGTTGATAGCCTTGTTCTTTGCGGCATCCTGCTTCTGGTTAGCGAGGCCTTCGGCGAGGTTCTGCTTGAGTTCCTCGACGTCCTTCACGCCGATCTGCTTGCAGAATTCTTCGTCCATGGTCGGCGGAACAATTTCGCGCACGTCGGTGATTTCCACCTTGAACTGGGCAGTCTTGCCGCGATAGCGTTCGTCCTTGTGGTCATCCGGGTACTTGAAGTTGATTTCCTTCACTTCGCCAGCGGTTGCACCGGTGAGGCCTTCGTCGAATCCCGGAGAAGCGGACTGGCCGAGCAAGCTACGGAATTCCTTGTTTTCCGGGAGTTCCTGCTTTTCGCCGTCGATCACCACTTCGAGGTAGTTACCAACGACCACGTCACCCTTGGCGGCAGCGCGGTCCACATGTTCGTCCTTGCTCCACATCTGGATCAAGCGGTCATATTCTTCCTTGACTTCTTCTTCGTGCACAGCCGTTTCCGGAACGGTGACACCCGTATCGGCATAGCCCTTGATGTCGATTTCCGGATCCATTTCGACTTCCACCTTAAGTGCGATGTCGTTTTCCTTGTCATCCTTGAAATCAACGACCTTCATCTGGCCGACGGGGATAATGTTTGCGTTCTTGAGAGCGTCCTGAACGAGCTTGTTCACGACTTCGTCCACGGCTTCCTGACGGATAGCGCCGCCAAACTGCTTCAGGATCATTGCCTTCGGCACCATGCCCTGACGGAAACCCTTCATGGAGACCTGCTTCTTGTACTGGCCCAGCTTCTTTTCGAAGGGAGCAGTGAGGTCTGCCTGCGGGATGGTGATTTCGAGGGTGCGCACGGTTGCGCTTGTTTCTTTGATTTCTACGCTCATATGAACTCCGAGAGTCGGTTAAAAAGTATTGAAAAACATGCGAGAGGAGGGAGTCGAACCCTCACACCGAAGTGCCAGATCCTAAGTCTGGTGCGTCTGCCAATTCCGCCACTCTCGCGATTTTGCACCCAAAGATACAAAATTTTTCAATTACCGATATCTCCATTCACCTTATTTATCGTTACGAAGGGCGATTTTGTAAAAGAAAGATGCTAATTTTTAGTCATGGAAATCACACCGACCAAAAGACAACTCTACCCCGATATCGCCTGCGGTTTTCTGATTATCCATATGGTATTCGGCCACATCACGCAACATGCGGGACTATGGCAAGGGCAACAATCCCTGTACACTTTTTGGTGCAGCCTGATATTTTTCATGATGCCCTGGTTCTTCTTCAAGGCCGGAATGTTCTTTCGCGAAAAACCGATTCTCGTCGAATTCAAGGCCTCGGCAAAAAGGCTCCTGATTCCTTTTGCCTTATTTTCGTTCTTCGGCGCCTGCCTCGAATACGCCGCCAAAATGAGTCACGAAGGCTTTACGACCGCAGGCTTTATTCGAGAAAACTTACACGACCTCCTTATGGGCGGCGCCCTCGAAAGTAACCCGCCGCTTTGGTTCCTGTTCAGCCTTTTCTTCGCAAGAATCATTTTCAACATTCTTTTCAAGAAACTGCCCGACTACATCATCGCCATCATAGGCCTCCTTGCCGCCGGCGCCTTCTTGTACGCACCCTTGGACCTGCCCCATTATTTCGGAAACATCTCTGCAGGTCTATTTTTCCTTGCCGCTGGACATTTCTTAAAAGACAAGCAATTCAAACTTCCATTCCTGATTGCCTCCATCGTAACATTCATCGCCATCTATGCCGTCAACAACCCACAAGTGGACATGCATCTCCACCATGTCTCTGGCGGTTCGTATTTCTTATGGCTCCCGGCCTCCCTTGCAGGCATCGTTATTCTCGACCATATCGCCAGAATCCGCCTACTCGAAAAAACAAGGTTGCAGCTCATCGGTAAAGATTCCATGACCTATTACGTTTGGCACTGGCTCGTCATCGTGTGCGTATCGATTGTTGTCAAAAGAGTCTTGCCCGACGCCTCCACAGAATTAAAGATTGCGCTCTATACCATCGCTTGCGTCATCATCCTCCCCCTCACCGTCTTTATTCAAAAGCACCTCAAATCATGCAAGCACTCAGAAACATCAAGATAGGCGTTTTCATATCTCTGGTCAATGTCCTCATCCAGGGCGTTTCTGTCCTTGTCCAGAACCTTATCGCAAACAATTTGGGAATTGTCAAATTCGGTTCCTTCGGAATCTTGCAAAGCGACTACACCATCTTCTGCGCCCTCGCCGATTTTGGAATGGCAACGCTGATTCTCGCCTTTTTCGGCAAGCGCGCCACTAGCGGAGCCCTGTTCACCAATGTTTTGCAACTCAGGCTCTTCATGACAACCGTAGCGGCCATCGCCATGGTCGTCTTCGCATTCACCGTCCGAAGAGGGAGCGATGTCTTCGAAGGCGAACTGGTTCTTGCACTTGGGTTACTCTTCCAGCACGCTTTCTTTGACTGGTACTTCATTTGCGGCAACTTCTGGAAAAAACTCCTGATTTCCAAAGTTCTCCATACGCTGTCCTACTGCACCGTCATGGGGATCGCCCTCTGGGTACTCAAACTCGATTCTATTCCATTGATTGCGCTTGCCATGGTCATCGCGGCTCTGCCCGCCTTCGGTTTCGGCGTCGGCCAGGCATTCACCTTGAAGATCTTCCGTATCGGCTTGCATACCGTACAATTCTTCAAGCTCATGTTCAAGTCGGCATGTCCCTACGCACTTTCGAGTATCGCAAGCTTTGCCTACCTGCCCGTAGGCCTTTATACGGTCGCACACTTTACGACACCCGAATTCCTGGGTGCCTATAACTTCTCGCACAAGCTTGTCATTCTCGCCTCGGGGCTCATGGTACATTTCATTTCGTCGAGCCTCATAACGCTCCACCAAACCGATACACGCGTCCTCCACTTGCGCGACCAAGCCGTATTCACACTTTTCATCGCCGCAGCAACGACACCCTTCTGGCTGTTTCCGCAATACACGCTCCGGATTATTTTCTTTGCCGCCCCTTGGACACCCGACGTCCTTGAAACCAGCTGTTACTGCCTGCGCATTCTCGCCTGCTCCCTGATTCTGCAAGCGACACGCATGGGAATGATTTCGACCTTGCTCAAGGAAAAACGCACATGGCTCTACGGCACCATGATTACCATTGGCGGCGTGATAAATATTGCAGTCTGTATCGGTGGCGCAAGCCTGCTCAAGGCGCCCTACATCCCGGCCCTCACGCTTTCGGGCGATTTATGCCTGAGCCTGTTCCTGCTCGCTTACTTTGTCAGAAACCGCAGGTTCCGCTGGTAATTCTTTTTCCGTGCCGCGCTTTTGCCACATACACACGGTAGAAACAAAATAAATCACCGCACCCCAGATGCAGAAAATGCCCTGCTTGTAACCCGCCGTAAAGAACCACCATCCCACAAAGTAGATGAAATAGGTATACATCAGAATCTGCCGCGGGGTAAAGGGTCTACATAAGCGCAAATGAAGTACCGTGAGGCCGATCCCGCACAAGAGCGGAAACAGGAACACTCCGAACAGGTGGAAATCCTTGTAAACTTCCCAAAGGTAGTTCACCGTATTGAACCCCTCCACTTTCTGGATCTTATTGTTGAAGGAATCGTCCCAGTGAAAACTGTTCCTGAATGAACCCGTGAGTTTCGCATATTCGAAAATGCCGTTAAAGAAATCGATTCCGTATGTATGCGGATGGATTTCGCGATCATTCGGCGGGTTCAGGGCATAATCCAAATTCCAGTAATTGTTCGCCAGGTACTTGTAAGGCAGTTCCAGAACCACATCCATCGCCTTGCCTTCGGCAGAGCCGCCACCGTACTGGTCACGAAGGCTACCGATCGATACGAAAACCGCGATGGCAACCACCAGAAGCGCCGCAATGACAATCGGCGAAATCCGCTTGTACAGGTAGTTCACAAAAATCAAGAAGAAACCGACATTGAAAAACAGAGTCGTTCTGTTCGGGTACGTCATCAGGTTTATGGCAATCGTTACAAACACCATGACAACGGCCACACGGCGCACCCACTGCACGTTGTTGAACTTTTTAAATGCCGCCACACCAAAAAGCAGGACACACAACGGACCGCTATTGAACAAAAGAGCGTAATAGCCGTAGTTGATATCCTTCGTCATCCACTTGGCCGGGCTATCCGTAAATATGATCAGGTTGCCCACCACCGAGAATACGCCGTAAACGCCCACAAGGAACAAGCAGAATACGCCAAACGAAAGTACCAGGTGAACCGTCCAGTTGTAGCGTTTCGGGGCTACTGGCTGGGCGACGTTGACCGGCAACGCCTTCGACTTCGCATGAAGCCTTGCGATAATACAGCCGCTTGCAAACGACAAGAATCCCAGGAGCCACACGCCCCAGGTATAAAGCTTAAAGTCACTCATCGCCCTGTTTATCTGCAAATAAGAGATAGCGAGGGTAATGCACTGCGCAAAGCAATAGACATTGAGCGGACTGAAGAAATCCTTCTTGAACCACCAAGACTGGAATAGGCAAAAAATGACTACCAGAAAAAGGGCGGCGCTGACCGGATATTCTATCACCCACGAAAACACGGGCTAGCCCTTGTTCTTTTTAAAGAATCCCTTGAAGGCGTTCCATTCCACAGCCACCGAGGAGCCGCGCTTCGATTCGCAGGCCAGGTAGCCGAGCAAGTTGCAGACGATCGTCGCAATAATGCAAGCCACAGAGAAAACGAAAATCAAGGTGACACCCCTCAACGGGTAAATCTTCTTGTCGTTTTCCCAAGGCGGTTCAAGCACGTGCAGGTTCGTAAGCATCTTCGCTTCTTCCATGCGCATCTGTTCGCTCTGTTGACGAAGCAGCTTGTACATGGCTTCTTGCACGCGGATTTCCGTTTCGCGACGCATGTATTCGGCGCCTAGTTCCGGAGACTTCTTGAGGGCGACCATGCCCATGTTCTCGTGGCGGCCCTTCAATGCGCCGTGCAATGCAGAATTCACGCCCTGGTAGCGCTTGGTCAATTCATCATAGCGCTTGCTCTTTTCGCCGCGGTCCGCCTTTTCGAATGCCATTTCGATAGACACTTCTTCGCGCTTGGCCTGCAAGGCACCCAGGTACTTAATTGTCGATTCGAGCTGTACATTCGGATCGTAGAAATTGTTGTCCACCTGGAACTTCACGAAATCGGCCAATAAGGAATCCAGGGTCTGTTCGCAGGAATCGAGCCTGCTCTGGAAATAAATTCTAGACTGCCTTGCCTGCGCCGTCTTGAATGCGTTAAAAGCGGAGTCCGCCTTCTCAAGCATGAACGAGACCATCTTTGCTGCAAGCCTAAAGTCTTCGTCTTCTATGGTGATAGCGAACATGTCTTCCTTGTTGAATTCCACTTCGAAATTCTTGCGGAATTCCTTCAGCAAGTCCGCATGGAAATCACCGTCGAATTCATAATGTTCCGCCAGATTGAATTCCTTGATCACCTGGTCATGCAATTCCCATGAATTGAGAATGGTCCAAACAGCGTTTTCGTCTTCGTTGGCATTGGCAAAACCGAGGAGCGAACTCATGCCAGAGGCGCCGCCCAGCATAGAACTTAAACCACTCAACGAAGTCTGAGACGGAGACGGAGGAGTCACGATAGCCGTTGCCGCATACACGGGCTTGATCACCCACATGACAAGAATAAAGGTGACAAGCGTAGGGATGAGGACTATCGCCGCACACAACTTGAAATGCTTCAAGTCATTATTCAGCAGACGAAGACAGACTTCAATAAAACCGACCGATTCCTGCTTTTCCATACAAAACTACTTATAATTGACGTAAATGATGAATGCCGAAGAAATCACAGTCAAGAGCGATGCAAGGAACAACGTGAAATCCTTGAAGGATTCATAGCGACTCTTCGGAATTTCGATATAGTCGCCCGGCAAAATCTGGTCTTCGGTCACGCTCAGGTAAAGTGGCTCTGGCTTCTTGCCGCGCCACACCTTGATCTGGTTCCATGTACCCGTAATCGTATTAATTCCCGACGCCGCCACGTAATCAAGCGCATGCCACGAGGGGTTGTAAGGGTGTCTTCCGATATAGCTTACTGAACCACCCACGTACACAAGCATTTCTTGCACCGAGAATTCAACTTCGGTATTCGGGGCGACAGTCGTCTTGCTCATTTCAGAAATATCGAGCCAACGCGGAGCTGCTCCGGGTTCGCGAACGCATAACGCCTTGTAGCCATAATTATGCAAGCGGAAACCGCCCACAAGATCAAAGTATTCCTGCAAGGTGCGTCCTTCCTGGTACGAGGCACTGGTCCTGTAACCCGGGAAAATCAAGGTGACATTCTGGCCCATCTTCACGAAGGGTACGTAAACCTTGTCGCCCTGTTCCAGCATAATGTCGTTGGCAAATTCACCCTTCATCGACATGGCGCTGTAATCGACATGGATCGTGTCACTACCGCGAATCACCTGCACGTCTTCGATATTGGCACTCGGGAGAGTTCCGCCCACCTTGCGCAAGAACATACTCAGTCTCGTCTGCGGTTCCACCAGCTGCTGGCCCACCTGTACAATGGCGCCCATGGCGTTCACCTTGAACTTCTTGAGCGCTGCAAGCTGGACAAAGCACTGGTCACGCTTGTAACGCTTGGCAACAAGATCCAAAATCAATTCGCGTGCTTCGGCAAGCGTCTTGCCACCCACGACGACACCGCCGCATTCTTCAATGGCCACAGATCCGTCCGGATATACCTGCACCGACAAATAATTTTCTTCGAGCATCAAGTCCAGGAAATCGCCCGGGCCAAGCACATAGTTTGAATCCACGGGAGATTCAGCAAAAGAAGGCTCCATCGCGACAGAACTTCTCGAAGAGATTCCACCTTTCTTCGCAGAAAGCACACCCGAGCTAAAAAGATCGTCTTCGGCAAAAATGCTAACGCAAAGTAAAGCTATGAATAGTATAAAGTTACGCATGTCTCTATAAAATACAAAAATAATGACTCAAGGTACAAATTGTGAGCTAATTGTAGCTTGGATTTTTTATCTAAAAACTCAAAGGCTAATGATAAAAAAAACAGGGCCCGATTCGCATCGGAACCCTGCTTTAATCTTTTGCACAAAGATCAATTATGCCTTGCTTTCGCCTTCGACCATGCTCACAGCATCGGACTTGGCAGGTTCAGCAGCCTTCTTGGTCTTCACGACGATTTCGTCTTCGACGAGACCGACGAGAGCCATTTCGGAAGCGTCACCAGCGCGGTTCGGGCCGAGCTTGATGATGCGGGTGTAGCCGCCGTTACGGCCAGCATAGCGAGGACCGATCGTTGCGAACAGGTCCTGCACAGCCTTCGGGCTCATCACGAAGCGGGAAGCTTCACGACGTGCAGAAAGGTCACCCTTCTTTGCATAAGTGATCATGCGATCCACGCAGCTGCGGACGAGCTTAGCCTTGTGGAGAGTAGTGCGCACGTAGCGGTTGCTCTGCTCGGCTTCCATGCCCTTCTCAAGAATAGAAGTGGTAAGAGCGCGGAGGATGGCACGCTTGTGCTGGGCATTCACGCCCAATTTCTTGTTTTTTACACCGTGTCTCATGTTTAATCCTTCAAGTAGTCATCGACGTCCATGCCAAAGGAAAGGCCCATGGAGGTCAACACCTCGTTAAGTTCCACCAAGGACTTCCTGCCGAAGTTCTTGTATTTAAGCATATCGTTTTCCTTGTTGCGCACAAGTTCGCCGACGGTATGGATGTTAGCCATACGGAGGCAGTTGCTGGAGCGAACGGAAAGTTCCAGGTCGTCCACGCGGGTGCGCAGGAGCTGGGCGATACGCTGACGTTCTTCATCCATTTCAAGTTCTTCGGGGCTTTCGAGATCGCCTTCGAAGTTGATGAAGATTTCCAAGTGGTCCATGAGGAGCTTTGCAGCGTATGCAAGAGCGTCTTCCGGATCGATGGAACCGTCAGTCGTGATTTCCAGTTCCAGACGGTTGTAGTCCGTCTTCTGGCCAACGCGGGTATCGCTGATGTGCATCGCGACTTTCTGCACCGGGTTGAAGTTGGCGTCCATGGCGATCACGCCAATCGGAGCGTCCTTGTCCTTCAATTCGTCGGCAGTGACGTAGCCGCGACCGCTGGAAATCTTCACTTCCAGGGAGAGCGATGCGTTACCGTTCAAAGTAGCGATATGGACATCCGGAGTCAAGATGGCGACATTCGGATTGTCCATGAAGTCCTTGGCCGTGACTTCGCCTTCGCCGGACATGTCCAGGCGGAGCGTTTCGTCGTGGTCGGACAGGAGCTTCACGCGGATGCTCTTGAGATTCAGGATAATGTCAGTGACATCTTCCTTTACACCCGGAATCGTCGAGAATTCCTTATCGACGCCTTCAATTTTCACGGAGACAATAGCCGCACCCTGCAGAGAGGAAAGGAGCGAGCGACGGAGGGCGTTACCGAGGGTAATACCCCAGCCACGTTCCAAAGCCTCTACGACAAACTTGGCGTAGCGACCATCTTCGCCGGTTTCCACTTTCTGGAAGCTGCGCGGCATCTGAAGTGATTTCCACATCATTGGCGATACCTCTTTTAATTAGACTCTTCTCTTCTTTTTAGGACGGCAACCATTGTGCGGAACGCCCGTCACGTCTCGAATAGAGAGAACTTCGAGGCCCGCATTCTTGATAGCACGGACAGCGGATTCACGACCGCCACCTGCGCCCTTGACGCGGACATCTACCTTGCGCATACCGAGGTCGAAAGCCTTGTGGGCAGCGACTTCAGCGGCGAGCTGGGCAGCAAACGGAGTGCTCTTGCGAGAGCCCTTGAAACCGGAGTTACCCGGAGAGCCCCAAGCGACCACGTTGCCGCGAGCATCGGTGATAGAAACGATTGTATTGTTGAAGGAAGCGAACACGCAGGCGATACCCTGAACGTCAATACGCTTCTTGCCCTTCTTGACCTTTTCTTCTGTAGCAGCAGCGACCGGAGCTTCGGCAGCGGCAGCAGTTTCCTTAATTTCTTCTTCAGCCACGATGAATCTCCTTACTTCTTCTTGTTAGCCACAGTCTTCTTGGGGCCCTTACGAGTGCGGGCATTGGTACGGGAGCGCTGACCGCGAACGGGGAGACCCTTGCGGTGGCGGAGGCCACGGTAGCAGCCAATATCCTGCAGACGCTTAATGTTCAAGGTGATTTCTGCGCGGAGCTGACCTTCCACGGAGTATTCGTCTTCGAGGAGATGACGAATCTTACCTTGTTCTTCTTCAGTCAGGTCGTCACACTTCTTGTTCTTGTCGATGCCCAGCTGAGCACAGACCTTATTAGCGGTGAACAGACCGACACCATAGATTGCCGTCAGACCGTATTCAACAGTCTTGTTTTTCGGTAAATCGACACCAGCGATACGTGCCATACGATCTCCTTATCCCTGCTTCTGCTTGTGACGGGGGTTCTTCGAACAGATGATGCGCAATACACCCTTACGGCGGATGATCTTGCAGTTTTCACATCTGGGTTTGATGGAGGCTTTGATTTTCATAGGTTTGACCTTTCTTTGAAAATACCTATTACTTGTAACGGTATGTGATTCGCCCACGATTGAGATCGTAGGGAGAAATCTCTACCAACACTTTGTCGTCCGGCAAAATTCGAATGAAATGCCGACGCATTTTTCCTGAAACATGAGCGAGAATCTCGTGGCCATTTCCGAGTTGGACACGGAAGAAAGCGTTGGGGAGAGCTTCCAACACAACACCTTCTACTTGTATTCCTTCTTCTTTAGCCACTAAGACGCCATCCTGCCGCGAATGCGGCCATGCTTGAGGAAACCTTCATAATTCTTGGTATGCAACTGGGCTTCGAGTTGACGGAGCGTATCCAGCGCCACACCGACCACGATAAGTACCGAGGTGCCCCCAATATAGAAACTCATATTGAGTGCGTCTTTGAGATGGAGCGGACCAACACTGATTAAAGCGAGGAAAAGCGATCCAGGCAAAGAAATTCTCGTGAGAACGTGGTCTATGTACTTTGCAGTTTCGTTACCCGGACGGATTCCCGGAATAAATCCACCACTTCTCTTGAGGTTTTCGGCAATGTCGTTAGGGTTGTACTGGATTGCCGTATAGAAGTAGGTGAAGAATATAATCAGGAGAGCGAAGATCACACTATAGGTAATGTGACCCGGGATGAACGCAGCCGCAAAGGACTGCATCGCAGAAACGTTCGGGAACCAGGAAGCGATCATGGCCGGAATGAACATGATGCAGCTTGCAAAGATCACGGGAATCACGCCAGCGGTATTCACCTTGAAAGGCAGATAGCTGGACTGGCCGCCCACGACCTTGGAACCTACAGTCCTGCGAGGACTTTGGAGTGGAATGCGACGGTTCGCTTGCTCGACGAATACGATAAAGCCGATAATCAGGATCACGACAGCGAGAATAAAGATCTCGATGGCGAGAGGCTGGATATCTTCCTTAAACATTTCAATTTCTGCAAGGGCAGCCCGCGGAAGGCCGCCAACGATACCGGCGAAGATGATAAGAGAAATACCGTTACCCACACCATGCGAGGTAATCTGCTCGCCCAGGTACATCACGAAGATCGTACCGGCGGTGAAGGTCAGGGTAGCTAGTAAACGGAAACCGATGTTTCCGGCGCCCGTAGCGAAGTCATCAGCCAAGACAGACACTCCGGCACCGGTAGCGGTTGTCACCTTAAGGGACGAAAGCCACACAGAAATGCCCCATCCCTGCAAGGCAGCGAGAGCTACCGTAAAGTAACGGGTATATTGGTTCAGCCTGGCGCGCCCTTCCTGACCTTCCTTCTGAAGCATCTGGATAGCGGGAATCACGGAGCCCATCAACTGGATGATAATGCTCGCGCTGATGTACGGCATGATACCTAGGGCGAAGATAGTCGCTTTAGCGAATGCACCGCCCGTAAAGGAGTCATACAGACCGAACAAATTATTCGAGTTACGGAAGAACTCCGCCAGAACGGCAGAATTCACTCCGGGGATAGTGATGTGTGCGCCAAGGCGATAGATAATCAAAACACCGAGCGTAAAAAGGAGCTTTTTACGCAGGTCTTCGATCTTGAACGCATTAGCGAACGCATCAAGGGCTTTCTTGAGAGCTTCCATTAGACGATCTCGACTTTGCCGCCAGCAGCTTCGATCATGGCCTTGGCCTTTTCGCTGATGGCGTTAACCTTTACATTGATTGCCTTGTCGATGGTACCGAATGCGAGGACCTTGATAGGCAGTTCGATGTTCTTGATGAAACCCTGGTCAAACATTGCCTGGGCGTCGAAGTCCGTCACGCTGCAAGAAGCGAGCTTCTTGAGGTTAACGATCTGCGTGTCCTTGGCGAAGTGAGACTTGAAGCCACGCTTCGGGATGCGACGGTGGATCGGCATCTGGCCGCCTTCGAAGGCGACGCGACCGGCCTGAGCACTCTTACGAGCGCCGGCACCCTTCTGGCCACGGCCAGCGGTGGTGCCCCAACCGGAACCCGGACCGCGACCAATGCGCTTGCGGCTCTTGCCCTTGGCAGCCTTGCCAGGATTGAGAGTATTGAGTTCCATCTTAGATCTCCTCGACCTTCACCATGTCAGCCACGGCATTGATCATGCCCTGGATGCTGGGGGTCAAAACGTGTTCAACAGACTGTCCGATCTTACGGAGGCCGAGAGCAGCCACGTTAGCGCGGTGCATCGGGAGACGGCGGACAGTACCCTTAATCAAAGTAATACGAACTTTCTTCATCGTGTATTACTCCTTAGGCATTGGCACCGCGGAGAGCGGCGCAGTCCTGTTTGTTCTTCTGAGCCAAGAGACCTTCGAGGCAGGCGCTCACGACAGTGCTCGGGTTGGAAGAACCGTGAATCTTGGTGAGGATGTTGCGCACACCGGCCAGTTCGAGAACGGCACGGGCAGCGGCACCGGCGATAACACCAGTACCCGGAGCAGCCGGCATCAAGAGAATGCGGGTTGCGCCGCTCTTGACTTCGATGTCGTGGGGAATGGTGCCGTCGAGAAGCTGCACTTCAACGATGTTACGCTGAGCGGCTTCGGTACCCTTGCGGATAGCTTCGGAAACTTCCTTAGCCTTACCGAGACCAACACCGACCTTGCCGTTCTTGTTGCCAACGACAACGAGAGCGGAGAAGGACATACGGCGACCGCCCTTGACGGTCTTAGCGCAACGGTTGATGTGTACAACCTTGTCTTCAAATTCAGAAACTTGAGCTTCGCGTTCCAAAGTGTACCTCACTAGAATTTGAGTCCGCCTTCACGAGCTCCCTCAGCGAGAGCCTGAACGCGACCGTGATAGATGTAACCGCCGCGGTCAAAGACCACGGATTCAATGCCCTTGGACTTCGCGACTTCAGCAATCTGGATACCGAGCTGCTTGCTCTGTTCCGACTTCGTCATTTCACCAAACTTAGCCTGGAATTCCTTGGCAGTCGTGGTGAGCTGGACGAGAGACTTGTTGTTTTCGTCATCGATAATCTGGGCGACCATGTGAGACAAGGAACGGCGAACAGCCAAACGAGGGCATTCTGCAGTTCCGACAACAGACTTGCGCACACGTTCGTGGCGTGCGATTCTGGACTGGATTCTTTTCTTAGCAATTGCAGTCATAGTTTACCCTTATTTACCTGTCTTCTTACCTTGCTTACGACGGACAATTTCGCCTTCGTACTTGACGCCCTTGCCCTTATACGGTTCAGGCTTCCTGTACTTGCGGATTTCTGCCGCAGCTTGGCCGACCTTCTGCTTATCGATGCCCTTGATAGAGATCTTCAGCGGGTCAACAGCCTTGAGTTCAACGCCTTCCGGGGCCTTGAAGATAACCGGATGAGAGAAGCCGAGAACCAAGTTGAGGTCCTTGCCCTTCTGTTCCACACGGTAACCAACGCCGACGATTTCGAGCGTCTTCTGGAAACCCTTGGTCACGCCTTCGACCATGTTGGCAACGAGAGCGCGAGTAGTGCCATGGATGGCACGGGTGAACTTCTGATCGTCAGGACGGGAGAAGGAAAGCTGGTTGCCTTCGAGCTTGATTGCAATCAGTTCATGAACGTCGGTCTCGAGCTTGCCGAGAGGACCTTCAACCTTGATGTTCTGACCATTGACGGCGACTTTCACGCCGGCCGGGATATTGATAATAGCTTTACCGATACGGGACATCTTTACCATACCTTTGCGATGACTTCACCACCCACGTTTTCCTTGCGGGCTTCGTGGTCGGTCATCACGCCTTTAGATGTGGAGATGATAGCATAGCCAAGGCCGTTGCGGACGCGCGGAAGCTTAGCAGCGTCGACATAGTGACGCAGACCAGGCGAAGAAATGCGCTGGATGCCCTGGATAGCGGATTCGCCCTTCGTGTAACGGAGGAGGACCTTGAGGATGCCCTGCTTACCGTCATCGACGACGACGAACTTTTTAATGAAACCTTTTTCCTGCAACACGCGAGCGATTTCACGCTTCAAGTTGCTGGCAGGAATGTCCACCACGGGGAGCTTTGCCGAAGCGGCATTGCGGATACGGGTGAGCATATCGGCGATAGGATCTGTCATTGCCATGAGTATACTCTCCTTACCAAGACGACTTTGTGATACCGGGGATTTCGCCGGCGAGTGCCATTTCGCGGAAGCAAATACGGCAAAGGCCAAAGCGGCGCATAAAGGCGTGCGGCCTACCGCAACGCTTGCAACGGTTGTACCCACGAACGGTATACTTCGGAGTACGCTTGCATTTTTCAATCATTCTTTTGCTTGCCATGGTATTACCTTACTTCCTGAAGGGGAGTCCAAGTTCTTCAAGCAGGGCGCGGCCTTCGTCGTCCGTCTTTGCAGAGGTCACGAAGGAGATGTCCATACCGAAAGTACGAGAAATCTTGTCAATGTCGATTTCAACAAAGATGGTCTGTTCCTTGATGCCGAGGGTGAAGTTACCCATGCCATCAAAGCCACGGCGTGCGAGACCACGGAAGTCACGGACACGCGGGAGGTCGATGTTGATGAGACGGAAGAGGAAGTCCCACATGTTGTCGCCGTGCAGGGTGACCTTGGCACCGATGCCGATACCTTCGCGCAGGTGGAACTGGGCGATAGCCTTCTTGGCGTTGGTGACGACGGCCTTCTGGCCGGTAATTGCGGTCAGGGTGTCAACGGCTTCATCCAGGATCTTGCGGTTAGAGGCGGCAGCGCCGACACCCATGTTGAGCACGATCTTCTGGAGGCGGGGAATTTCCATCACGTTCTTGTAAGCAAACTTCTGCTGCAAGGCCGGAACTACTTTTTCGAGATAAAATTGCTTCATCTGGTTCATGTGTTACCTCTAGATAGCCTTGCCGGACTTGACGCTCACGCGGGAAGCCTTCTTGCCGGCTTCGCGCACGATACGGGTACGGACAGGAGTGTTGCCTTCGAGGAGCATCACGTTGGAAATGTCGATCGGCAGTTCCTTTTCGATGATGCCACCAGTCTGATTGGTCTGAGACGGCTTTTCATGACGCTTGCGGACGTTCACGCCCGAAACGGTCACCTTACCGCCCTTGACACTAATCACGGTGCCGGTCTTGCCCTTGTTGGCACCGGAAATCACCTTGACGTTATCATTCTTCTTGATGTTTGCCATTAGAGAACCTCAGGTGCGAGGGAGATGATCTTCATGTATTTCTTGTCGCGGAGCTCACGAGCCACCGGTCCAAAAATACGGGTTCCACGAGGTTCGCCATCCTTGTTGATGAGAACCACGGCGTTGTCCGAAAAACGGATGAACGTGCCATCCGGACGGGCAATTTCTTTGCGAGTGCGCACGACGACGGCGTCAGCTACGGAACCCTTCTTCACCTTGCTCTGGGGGATTGCGTCTTTGACGGCAACCTTGATGACATCACCGATGCTGGCATAGCGACGGTTGGTGCCACCCAAAACGCGGATGCAGGCGACTTCCTTGGCTCCACTGTTATCGGCCACGACGAGTCTGGTTTCTTCTTGAATCATATTCGCCTTACTCCAAAACGATTATTTCTTCTTAGCTACAATGCGAACGAGGCGCCAGCGCTTCGTTGCAGAGAGCGGACGAGTTTCCATGATTTCCACCAGGTCGCCTTCACCGGCTTCGTTGTTTTCATCGTGAGCCTTGAGCTTCTTGGTGGTGGTCATGATCTTGTTGTACACCGGGTGACGCTTACGGTTTTCAACTACGACGGTGATGGTTTTGTCCATCTTGTCAGAGCTGACGACACCCTGTCTTACCTTACGAAGGTTTCTATCCATTTCCTGCTCCTGCCCGGCTTATGCCTTGGCCTTTTCGGTGAGGATGGTCTTGACCCTAGCGATATCCTTGCGGGTATTGCGGATCGAAGAGGGTTTTTCCAAGTTACCAAGCTTGGCAGCCATACGGTAATTGAACAAATCGAGATTCAACTGAGCCAGTTTTTCCTTGAGCTGGTCAACGCCCAGTTCCTTTAATTCACGTGCCTTCATTAGATCTCCGATTCTTCGATGATTTTGCACTTGAGGGGGAGCTTCTGTGCTGCGACATGGAGAGCTTCCATGGCCAGTTCACGTTCGACACCACCCATTTCGAAAATGATGCGACCCGGGAGGATAACGGCTGCCCAGAATTCGACGGCGCCCTTACCCTTACCCATACGGGCTTCAGCAGGGTGACGGGTGATCGGCTTATCGGGGAAGACGCGGATCCAAACGCGGCCACCGCGCTTGATCTTACGGGTCATGGCGATACGAGCGGCTTCAATCTGACGAGCAGTCAGCCAGCACTTTTCAAGAGCCTGAATGCCGAATTCGCCGAAGGCGATGGAGTTGCCGCGGGAGGCAATGCCCTTCATGCGGCCTTTCATCTGCTTACGATGTAATGTTCTTTTAGGACTCAGCATAATTACTTCTCTCTCTTGTTATCGTTCATGACGTCCTTGCCAATCTTTTCGCCGTGCATGATCCACACCTTGATACCGATGGCACCATAAACGGTCTTAGCAATGGCAGTCGCGTAATCGATGTCTGCGCGGAGAGTGTGCAGAGGCACGCGGCCTTCGGCATACTTTTCAACGCGGGCAATTTCGGCACCACCGAGGCGGCCACCGCACTGCACCTTGATACCTTCAACGCCCATGCGCATAGCGGACTGGATAGCGCGCTTCATGGCACGACGGAAGGAAATACGCTTTTCGAGCTGACGAGCGATGTTTTCGGCAACCAGCTTGGCATCCGTTTCCGGGCGCTTGATTTCCTGGACGTTAATATAGATTTCTTTACCGGTGAGGAACTGGAGTTCGCCCTTGAGCTTTTCCAATTCTTCGCCCTTACGGCCGATCACGATACCCGGACGGGCAGTGAAGAGGTTCACGTTCACCTTCTTGACGGTGCGTTCGATGCCGACCTTGGAAAGGGAGGCATGTTCAAAACGCTTCATCAAGTAACGGCGGAGCACGATGTCTTCATAGAGAAGATCGGCAAACTTGTCTTCGGCATACCACTTGGATTCCCAGCCGCGGATAACGCCAAGACGAAGACCATTCGGATGAGTTTTCTGACCCATTGTAATTACTCCTTGTTGGCCACAACGACTGTGATGTGAGAGAGCGGCTTTTCGATACGGAAAGCACGGCCCTGGGAACGGGGGTGGATACGCTTCATGATGGTACCACCGTCGGCAGTGATGGTCTTGACGACCAGTTCTTCGGCGGCAACGGCACCAGCGGCCTTCTGCTTGAAGTTAGCGACAGCGGACTTCAGAGCATTTTCGACCAGCGGAGCACCCTTGGTCTGCGTGTGGAGAATAGAAAGCATTGCGAATGCTTCTGCAACGGACTTGCCGCGAACCAGGTCGACAACGCGACGGAGCTTGCGAACGCCGTAACGGACGTTTTTCACTTTAGCAACAGCTTGCATTATTTCTTTCCTCCAGCAGCGGTTTCAGTCTTACGGTGACCGCGGAAAGTACGGGTCATGGAGAATTCACCCAGCTTGTGGCCGACCATGTTTTCGGTCACGTACACGGGGATGAACTGCTTGCCATTATAGACGGAGAACGTAAGTCCGACCATATCAGGAATGATGGTGGAACGACGGGACCAGGTCTTGATAGCCTGTTTCTTGTCGGAACCGGCCATAGCCTGGGCTTTGGTCATAACGTGGGAATCCACGAAAGCACCTTTCTTAAGGGATCTAGACATGAATTAGGCCCTCTTCTGACGACGACGTACGATGAATCTATCGGTACGCTTATTGTTACGAGTTTTGGCACCCTTAGAGTTCTTACCCCAAGGAGAGCACGGATGACGACCACCAGAGGTACGACCTTCACCACCACCAAGGGGGTGATCGACCGGGTTCATAACGACACCGCGGACGGACGGGCGAATGCCGAGCCAGCGAGAGCGGCCTGCAGAACCCGAGGATTCATTCATGTGATCGATATTGGAAACCTGACCCACGACGGCGAGGCAATCTTCCGGAATGTAGCGAACTTCGCCACTCGGGAGCTTGACCTGGCAGAGCTTGCCGTCTTTAGCGACGAGTTCTGCACCTGCACCTGCGGAACGAGCGATCTGAGCGCCCTTGCCCGGTTTCATTTCGATGTTGTGGATAATGGTGTTCAGCGGAATGTCGCGCAGCGGAATAGCGTTACCGATGCGGAATTCGGCACCTTCGCCAGAATTCAGCACATCACCAACCTTGACGTCAGCCGGGGCGATGATGTAGCAGCGCTTGCCGTTCTGGTACTTGACCAGGGCGATACGAGCGGAACGGTTCGGATCGTATTCGATGGTTTCGACAGTGCAGGGAATGCCAGCAAACTGACGCTTGAAATCGATGATACGATACAGTTTCTTGTGACCACCACCGCGACGGCGGGAGGTGATTTCACCGGCGTTGTTACGGCCGGAGCTACGCTTGATGCCTTCGGTGAGCGGCTTGTACGGCTTGTCCGCAGTGATTTCCTTGCGGTCACCAATCTGCTTGTAGCGCAGCGTCGGGGTAAGCGGGCGATAAGACTTCAGACCCATGATTATACTCCTTCGAACTCGGCAATCTTTTGCCCGGCCTTAAGCGTGATGTAGGCCTTCTTCCAGTTGGACTTCTTGCCGGCGACCATGCCCATACGAACGCGCTTCATCTTGCCGCGGTTGATAAGGGTATTGACGGAATCGACCTTGACACCGAAACGCTTTTCGATAGCGTCCTTGATCTCGGTCTTCGTTGCGGTCTTGGCAACCTTGAATACATACTTGTGCACGTCATTGCGAGAAGCAGCCATCAGACGGGCAGTAGCTTCGGTAATGTGCGGTGCAACGAGGATTTCGTGAAGTTCACTCATTAGCGGCCTCCTTCCAGTTCGGCGAGAGCTGCCTGGGAGATGACGACGTTGTTGGCGCGAACGATGTCGTAAGTGTTGACATCGGCAACGCGTGCGCAACGGCACCAAGGAATGTTGTTAGAAGACAGGTAAAGGTTCTTGTCAGCTTCGCTCACGAGGAAGAGAGCGTTGCGCTGTTCGAGACCGGCCTTGTTAAGGACGGCGAGGAGATCCTTGGTCTTCGGGGCGTTGAAAGCGAGAGCTTCGAACACCTGCACCTTGCCTTCGGCAGCCTTAGCAGCGAGAGCAGAGCGGAAAGCGATCTTCTTGACCTTCTTGTTCACCTTTTCAAAGTAGTCATGGGACTTCGGACCATGAGCCTTGGCACCACGAACCCACACAGCAGAGGTGTTCTGACCGGAACGAGCGCGGCCCGTACCCTTCTGCTTCCAGGGCTTCTGACCACCACCGCTAACGGCGGACTTGTTCTTGGTCTGGGCAGTGCCCTGACGGTTGTTGTTCAGGATAGCCTTGATATGCAAGTACATGCAGACCTTGTTGACTTCCTGATCGAACATGGCCGGGAGCTGAATATCATTCTTAAAATCGCCAGTAGCGGCGAAAAGCTTTGCTGTAGCCATTAGTCTTTCCTCACCACGATGATGCTGTTCTTTGCACCGGGAACTGCGCCGCGGACAAAGATCAGGTTGCGGTCGCCGTCAACCTTGACGACCTGGAGGTGCTTCACGGTCACTTTCTTGTTACCGAACTGACCGGCCATACGCTTGCCCGGGAAAACGCGGCCCGGATAAGAGTGAGCGGACGTACCACCCGGTTCGCGCATGTTGTGCGTACCGTGAGAACGAGGACCGCTGTGGAAGTTATGGCGCTTGATGGTACCGGAGAAGCCGTGACCCTTGGAGAGGCCAGAGACATTCACCATCTTCACATCGGCGAAGTCAGCTGCACCGAATTCCTTGCCAACCGGCCAGGCTTCGAGATCAGCGACATCGAATTCAGCGAGGTGTTCACGAACAGCGACATCAGCCTTCTTGAAGTGGCCGATTTCAGCCTTGTTGGCGCGCTGTTCTTTCTTGAGACCAAAGCCGATCTGGACAGCAGTGTAGCCGTCCTTCTCTTCTGTCTTATGGCAAACGACCACGCACGGACCGGCTTCGAGAACCGTTACAGGAACGCGTTCGCCCTGTTCCGTGAACACTTGGGTCATTCCCAATTTCTTTGCGAGAATACCGTTCATTGTTATTAAACCTTAATTTCGACTTCAACGCCTGCCGGCAAGTCAAGTTTCATGAGGGAATCAACAGTCTGCGGCGTAGCATCAAGGATGTCGATAAGACGCTTGTGCGTACGGGATTCGAACTGTTCACGGGAAGTCTTGTTGATATGCGGAGAGCGGAGCACCGTATACTTCTGGATCTTCGTCGGAAGAGGGATGGGGCCGGCAATGCGTGCCCCAGTGTTCTTAGCTGTATTCACGATGTCTTGAGCGGAGCGGTCGATCATACGATGATCGAAGCTCTTCAAGCGAATACGAATGCGTTCACCAGCCATGATAATTCCTTACTTGATGATTTCGGTTACGGAGCCAGCGCCAACGGTACGGCCACCTTCGCGGATTGCGAAGCGGAGCTGCTTTTCCATTGCCACCGGGGCGA